>JAUUWD010000004.1 GCA_030589225.1 Desulfobacteraceae bacterium
GGCATACTTAAGTAATTCAATACTGGGTGGTGTGGATTTATTAATGCTTTTGATAGGGTTTTTTCCAAGCTTTTGCATGGCGATGACATCACCCAGCACCGCATGGTCTTGCGGTACAGTTTCTTGAAAAAACATTTTTAAGGATTCTTATGCGGGGCTTAATTCAGAAAGAAGTTTGCTGGGCCAAGGCTCGCCAAGGCTCGACATATTGACAATTGCCCTGAAAACTGATTCTAATAAACTAATGCACTTGGGAATTCTGTAAAACACAAAATATATCGGGCTATATAGTTAATTTTTCTGTATAGTAATTGTTGAGTTAGGCTGATAAGTATCTGAGCCGGCGGTGGCAGACCCTTTCAAACATTCGCCGAAAACGGGTACTCGGAAAGACAGGGAACTTCTTATTGAACTGAAGGTAAAAATGGGAGAGATTGACAAGAGGTTTGAGCAAGTAGTTTTGTGGATCAGGGGGAGCCCCATCCTCCTTTGTTTAATGGGGGGCAACAAACCTTTCATACCTGAAGTTCTCCATGGGAAGGGAAGTTTTTCCGATTGTAATTTCCTCTGCAATCAGCTTTCCAGTTGCTGGGGCCAAAGCTATCCCTTCACCTGCATGTCCAGTTGCAATATAAAACCCAGAAAGATCCGGGGCTCTACCAAGGATAGGGTGACCATCCTTGACACAGTAAGGACGAAACCCCGCAAAAAATCGAATACAGTTGATGTCCTTCATACCGGGGAAGAATGACAAAAGGTGTCTCGCCATTCCCTTCAAAACATCCGGGCTATTGGTCCTAACAAACCCGGCCATGTCACGGCTGCTGCCGATTGTCCAGTTGCCTGCGGGGTCCTGGGCATAAGATCCACCAATCCCCAAGGCATGTCGTATTCGTGCGGCTTCGTCCTCTCCCTCAGGCTTTATTCCATATGCAGTCGTCAAATAATCCCCATCCAGGATGTAGGGATATTCAGAATCTGCCACTTGCTCCGTAACAATAATTTGACCCCGCTGGGGTTCTACCGGTATGTCCAGTCCCACCATTTGGCCAATTTGTCTAGACCAGGGCCCTGCAGCACAAACCACATTACCACAGACAAACTCCTCCCCCTTTTCCAATACCACCGAATGGATCCTCCTCTTCACTGTCTTTATCTGGGCGACCGAGGCGTTTGTTAGAATTCTCACTCCCTGCCGTTTGGCAGCAAACGCAAAGCCATATGTTGACCGGAAAGGGTTGACCTGTCCATCGAAATGGCTTTCAATGACCGAAAGAAAAGGCTCTGTGTCCCCACAAGGAAAGCGCCGCAACTGATCATCGTCCCACAGATCAACATCTAACCCCATCCCCTTGAGCTCGTCATATCGTCTTCGGAGCACAGGAACCTGATAAGCATCCCTAGTAACAAGGATAGATCCATTTTCATGGTATTCGATATCATAGCCCAGTTCATCCGATAGCCCTCTATACAGTTCAGCACTGGCTAAAGCCAAGGGGATTGTTTTCAGATCGAAAACCTGGATGGCCAAGCCCCCTTGATTTGCACTGGATGCACCTGAGCAGATGTGATTTTTTTCAAAAAGCACAACAGAGGTCCCTGACCTGGACAGATAATAGGCCACCGCACATCCAATAATTCCGCCACCAATGACCCCAACATCAAATTTCTTCGCCATCATTCTTTTCTTTTCACCCCGTTTTAAATATGCGAGGGACTTTTATTTTCTCAAGCCTATGCGCTGAGCAACAGCATGATCCCTGTGATTCATTCTTTGAGGGGATTTAAATAGGAGTGAGTCATGTCTATCTTTGTTAGGTTGAAAAAGGGCTTTCATGGTTTCGTTTTATGCTGCGCACTTCCATGGACAGGCCTTTAGGCACGGTCACGGTAATTACGGCCGTGTGGGCAAACTTCTTGGGTTTCTGCACACGCAAAACCTCGGCCTCACAAACCGTTTTGCCAGCCCTGTTCACCCCTTGTACCATATCGCCTTTTTTGGGCATTGGCAAAAATTCGTAGGGAAACGATACTGTCGCTTTGTCCTCAGCGTATGTTATATCCACACGAAAAATAGCCTGGCCAGGACAAATTGGAATGCATCTTCCACAACCGTCACACCTTTCCGCATAAAACACGGGCAACTGGGTGATGGGATTCCCTATTCTGATAGCCCCCTTAGGACAGGCCATCTCACATGGATTGCAGGGGATATCTTGCACACACTCAATCACCACGATAGGGCCTCTTTCCAGAGCTTCACGATTGGGGTAACCAGGCGAGGCTTCAAGCTCCTCTTTCGATGGGATACCGGTCGTTCGAACTCCCTCTTCCTTTCCCACCTGCTTCATTTTTCACACCTCGCTCTCAAAAATTCCTTCTTGGCCATCGCCCATCCATCACCAAAAGAACCAATACGGAGAGCGGCAAGCCGTTCTTGGACTTCAATCTTCCTTGTTTCAGCTACCTCATGTGATAGATAACCCAGTGCCTCAGCAGCGGACAGTCCTGCAAGCCGTCCTTCTTCCATTGCTGTGGATGCTTCCTCAATCCCAGCTAAATCTCCTGCAACGTATATACCCTGCAGGCTGCTCTCCATGTTCTCATCGTGCACAGGAACCCAACCACCGAGCGCCGGAAGGTAGCTAAACTGGCATCCGGCTATCCAAGCCAGCTCTGCTAATGGTGACAAGCCAACAGCCAAGCATATGGTGTCCACCTCCAAAACCTCTTCAGTTCCAGCTACTGGTTGCCACTTCTCGTCCACCTGAGCGATCACCGCTCTCTCCACGCTCTCATTCCCCTCTGCCCTCAAAACCATATGACTCGTGAGAATCGAAACCCCTGCTCGACGGACTTTAGATGCGTGCACCCCGTAACCACCAATATATGGCAGGGCCTCAACAATAGCCGCTACATCGCCTCCTGCCTGCAAAAGCTGGTAAGTCACAATGAGCCCCACGTTGCCTGCCCCCACCATCAGCGCTTGACGCCCGGGAAGGACGCGATTGATGTTGATCAGGGTCTGGGTTGCACCGGCACCCATTACCCCCGGTAGCGTCCATCCGGGAAAGGCCAGGGCATTTTCGCTAGCTCCGGTGGCCAGTATAATAATTGGAGACGTTAATTCCTCAGTGTGATCCCCGCATACTAACCCTAAACGCTTGCCAGGGTATATTCCATAGACCACCGTGTTCAATCGGGTTTTGACCCCGGCCTCCCGGGCTTCCTTCAAAAGATCTCGACCAATTTGCATACCCCTCGTGCCCGCACGATGAACTCCTGATCCAAAAAATTTGTGGATCTGCTTGAAAAGCTGCCCCCCGGGGCGTTCATTTTCATCGATAACGGTCACTTTGGCTCCTGCTCGTGCTGCTTCAATAGCCGCAGCCATTCCGGCTGCCCCTCCACCCACAACAAAAATCTCAGTCTTCTCCATAACGCTAATCCTTCTCCTTTTCTAAGTCATGAGTGGCTTCCCCTTCCCTGCGACTAACCTGTGTCTGTATGACCATGCCATCACGAGCTGGGGTAACACAGGTGCGCACGTCAGGTTGACCGTCAACTATCATCACGCAATCAGTACAACGGCCCAAAGCGCAAAATACCCCACGAGGCTCCATACGCTTTGCGGTGTAACGAAAAACGCGTCGACCCGAAGCGATGAGCGCAGCAGCAATATTCTCTCCCTCAAAAGCCGCCACGGCCTCGCCGTCTACATTCAAAGTGATCCTTTTTCCCCTCTCAGCTTTCCCAAGAATGGGATGGTCTTCAATGCGCATCGTTCTCTCCGCGGATTAATCGTCGTCCTGTGTGGTTCTGGACAGGATACCTAATGGCAAGACTCGAGTAGGGGGACGGGAAGTGGGGGGTTTCAGTTCTTGGAGCGGTTGGTTGGTCTCACGTGCCAAAATACCAGTGACCAGTCTTCCACAAGTCTTCCCTTGACACAACCCCATCCCCGCACGAGTGAGCCGTTTAACCTCGTTCATCCTCGTAACACCCTGGCTGATGACCTCCTTGATATCAGCCTGGGTGACCTCTTCACAGCGGCAAATAACCAAATCATCATTCTTCATAGCACTAATCCCCCACCCCGGATAAACCGGAACCAACGCCCAATTTCTTTTTTGATAGGATAACAGTATAGAATGGCTTTTTATCTTGTTAATCCTGTTGTCCTGTCAAGATTTTCTGCAAAATAATGTACAATCGTAATCCGCAATTCGAAATCTAAAATTCGAAATACTATATCAACCCCACTTCCTTCAGCATCTTTCGTAGTTCGGCCTTTTGCGAATCGGTCAGAGGGAGAAACGGTCTTCGGGGTTTTCCTCCCGTTCTTCCAATAATGTTCATCGCCTCCTTCACCTTCCCGAGCAGCTGGCCTGCCTCCATGTAATTCAATAAAGGCAACATCTTGAAGTAAAGTTCTTTGGCCTTATTGTATTCCCTATTTTCGACCAATGTGAAAAGTTCCACAGTCATCTTTGGCATAAAATTAGCGGTGGGACAAACCCATCCACCGCAGCCCATAAAAAAACATTCCAATGCCAGATCATCCCAACCACACCAGACATCGATTCTATCGCTGCAACGCCGCATAATTTCATGAACCCTTTTTATGTCCCCTGTGCTTTCTTTAATATACGAAATATTGTCAATTGTTGATAGCCTTTCAATGAGGGATGACAGCATATCAACACCTGAATACCAGGGGTTGTTGTAGAGCATGATGGGAATATCCACCGTTTCTGCTATGCTCTTATAATGTTGATACAGCTCTTCCTGATTCGGCAATCCATAGAAAGGCGCAACGATCAAGGCTGCGTCGGCCCCGGCGTTCTTAGCATATCTTGTCATTTCAATAGTCTTGCGAGTCGAGTTAGCAGCTGTGCCTGCGATTACCGGAACCCTTCCATTAACCTGCTCGACAGTGATATCTATGGACCTCCTGAGTTCCTCATCTGATAAACTGGCAAACTCACTCGTGCTGGCTGCACAAATGACACCATGTATCCCCTCCTCGATGTACCAGCTGATGTTTTTCCGGAAGCCTTTTTCGTCCAACTGCTCATCTTGAGTGAAGGGTGTCACCATCACCGCAAAAGTGCCTCTTAATTTCCCCATACAAACAGCCTCCCTTCTCTTAGCTTAACAGGAATCCATTCTTATACGGATCGTCTGGATCTATTAATAGTTGATTGATTCCAATAATATGGGCACTGCCGGTCACTTCAGGAATGATGGCAGAATAGGGCCCCACTTGGGTCTCTTGGATCGCTCTGGCCCTGAAAATGCTTCCGATGATGCTTTCGTGGACAAATTCCTCATTCAGCTTCAATTCGCCTCTGGCATACAGTGTTGCCACTTTTGCTGAGGTGCCAGTGCCACAGGGTGAACGATCAATCCCAGTATCAGCAAAAAAAACCGCATTCTTGACATGGGCGCCTGGAGTTGTAGGTTCCCCGTAGAACTCCACATGGGTACAGGAGTCAATAAAATCTTTCTCTGGATGTTGAATCTTTACCTGGGCATTCACAGCATCTCTGATAATTCTCCCCTTCGCAATGAGTTCACTTGCATTCTCAGGACAGATCTTTATCCCCAAAGCATCAGCAGGAATGATCGCATAGACGTTTCCACCGTATGAAATATCCATTTTTATTTTTCCAAACTTCGGGATATCGACTTCCACATCTTCTGCAAACACAAAGGAAGGGATGTTTCTGAAGGTTACCGCCTTGGCAACCCCATTTTCCACATTTACCCTCACCTGGGTCAATCCTGCAGGGGTATCTAATGTTATTTTTGTGAAAGGTTCCTCCACCTTCACCATGCCGGTTTCCACAAGAGCTGTACTGACACCAATTGTGTCATGCCCGCACATGGGCAGATAGCCACCAGTCTCAATAAAGATGACACCGATATCCGCCTCAGAATGCGTGGGTTCCGTCAGGATGGCACCCGACATGACGCTATGACCCCGTGGCTCAAACATGAGCGCCGTGCGAACCCAGTCCATGTTTTCCTTTAAGTATGTCATTTTTTCAACAACGGTCCTACCTGGTATGTAAGGCAGACCTCCAATGATAGTCCTTGTGGGCTCTCCACCCGTATGGGTGTCGATGGTTGAAAAAACTCGTTTGATTCTCATGGTTGGTGCCTCCTAGCCATCTAACCAAGTTGAATAATATAGAAACAGTTTATCAGGGGACTTTTTCAAATTCCAAGATGTTTTAAAACTTCTCTTAGTTCTGACATTTCAGAATCTGTGAGGGGTTGAACGGGCTTGCGACAGGGACCCACCTTTCTTCCGGATAGATTCGTTGCCGCTTTTACCGATGCATTGTACACATGGGTCCAGAAAAATTGATTGGCGGGGAACATCCGTTTCCATAAATCCCTCGCTTCACCCAGCTTCCCTGAAGCAACAAAGCTGTAGAGATCGACAGACTCCTTTGGCATGGCGTTGGGAGCTCCCCATACGCACCCGGGACATCCAGCTAATAGGCTGAAGAAGGCGATGGGATCTCCTCCATTGAATACTTTTGCTCCGGTGCCCAGCAGTTCCTGGATTCGAATGATATCACCGGTGCTATCCTTGATGTATTGGACGTTATCGATCTCCATGAGACGCTTTAGGAAATTTGGAGTAACATCGATGCCCGAATGTTCAGGAATATTGTAGACCATAATCGAGATTTTGATGGACTCCGATATCTTCTCAAAGTGATAATATACCCCATCATTGTCAGGCCCCTCGAAATAGGGCGGGAGAATAAGCAGGCAGTCAGCCCCAACACCTTCAGCATGCTGGGAGTACTCGATGGCGTCGGCCGTATTGATTGCAGATGTTTGAACCATAAAGCCGGCCCTGCCATTGATATGTTTTGAAGCAATCTCAGCAATTCTTTTTCTTTCCTCGGGCCTCAAATAAGCAAATTCACCGGTCCCACCGCAAACCAAAATAATGTGTATTCCGGCCTCTAACATGGAATCGATATGGTTTCTTAATGCTATTTCATCAACTTTTTCACCATCCTCCGTAAATGGAGTACACAACGCGGTGCAGATTCCTTTGAGTTCTTTCATGTTAATCTCCTCCTTTCTATCTTTCTACGACCTAAATCCAAAACCGTATAGCTTCTCTATTTTTTCAAGGCGAAAACCGGCAGGAAACGGATCTTTAGGGTCAACCACAAATTGGTGAATCCCAGTGATATAGGCGCTGCCTCTAATGGTTGGAACTACAGCCGGATATTTCCCTATCATCGTTTCCTCTATGAGTTCGCCGTAGTACAGAGTTCCAATAATGCTTTCGTGAACGAATTCCTCATTCAGGCCAAGCTCCCCTCTCGAATATAGAGTAGCCATCTTCGCACTTGTCCCTGTACCGCACGGAGACCGATCCATACCCCCCGGGGGTACCACCACCGCGTTCTTCATCGTAGCTTTTAGATGAGTAGCTGGAGCGGAAAATTCTACAAAGTTTACACAATCTATCTCTGGTTCTTCAGGATGGTGGATGTCAACCTGTTGGTTAACCGCCCTCCAGATCTTTGTTCCGCACGATATGATTTTATTCACATGCTCTGTTGATATCTCCAGCCCCACACTTTCCGCCGGCAAAATGGCGTAAAAATTTCCTCCGTAAGCGATATCTAACTTCACCCGTCCAACATCCGGGACATCAATTTCTACATCCGCCTTGTACAGGAAGGATGGAACGTTCCGGAAGGTGACTGATTCCGCCTTTCCATCCTTCACGGCAACCTTGGCCCGCACGAGTCCTGCGGGCGTATCGATGATGATCTCGGTTTCAGGCTCAAGGGCTTCGACGATGCCCGTCTCTACCAATACAGTGCAGATAGCAATCGTTCCATGCCCGCACATCGTCACATACCCACCCGTCTCTAAATATATCACCCCAAAGTCTGCCCCGTCCACGGTAGGCGGAACAACAAGGGAAGCATACATATTGCTATGTCCTCTAGGCTCGTAAACTAGCAACGTACGGAGATAATCCAGGTTATCTCGCACATACTTCGACTTCTCAAGCATGGTCTTGCCGGGGATAGGTGGTATCCCGCCGGTAACCACCCGTTCCGGGTTTCCCTCCGTGTGTGCATCAATTGCCATTATCATTTTCTTGAAGTTCATACTATCTCCGTTGGTCAGAATTATCTTTTATTTTATTGCTTATATGCTAAGTCCTTCGATTCATAATTTAGATTACGAACTTATTTAGACTTCGGCTGAGCTCCCTTCGGTCTGCCCTCGGCCATGAGCCTTTCGGCAGTAAGCTCAAGGCCGAGCTGCTCGGGCCGAATGGAGCTCAAGGTCGAAGACAATCGCTCCGAGCTAGCTTGCCAAAATTGGTCATTGTATTTGCGAATCGAAGCACTAATTATCGATAGGGCTGATGCATTAAAAAAGTGAAATATATTTATTTTGTCAGACCTAACCGATCCATGGTTCCCTGACTTGGTTCACCGTTTTCATCCCACCCTCTCAGATTGTAGTAATCCTCCATTAACTCTTTAAAAGGCGGCACTTTACCGGCCCTGAATCCCTCTTTGGCAGGCTGTAACATTTTTTTCGGCAGTACATCTGTTGCAGCGTTATAGCCATCCCGGATATTGATGAGACGTTGAACGGTAAAAATTCGCTCCCCTGCATCCATCAAGTCTTCGATAGAATAATCCCACCCCGTGATGGCATTGAAAAGGTCCTTCACCCCGGAAAAAGGCATATCCCCACCGTCGACCATAAATGCACAGAGGACCAGTGAGTTGAGAAGGGCGAAATAGTTCTGGCATTTGGCCGCCAGCAGACTCTGGTTTTCTCTCTCAAAAAATTTGACCATCCCTTCTTTTATGCCGATCTCTGGAATAAAAAAACCGCCCATCTCCACATCCTCGCACCCGCCCCTGAAGTGGCAGGCCCCACGTGTACCAGTCGCATAGGTCGGCGCTAGGGAGATACATGACCTGGCATCATGGGAGGGAAAATCCAGCCCTTTGCAATGGGCCACAATTTCAATGGCCTCCGGGTTGATCTTCTCCGCAGCAGGCAATGTCCCTTCCCAAAATATCGCCCCGAAGCCTTCCTTTTTTCCAATCTGCTCCAACAATGCAAAAAGAACCTTTGGATCTCCCCATTTGAGTTCTAATCCATCCGTGTCTTGGGCGGTGATCCATTCCTTTTCAAAGCATTCCATGGCAAAGCCAACCATAGCACCAGCAGAAATCGTATCAAGCCCCAGTCCGTTTGCCATGTCATTTCCTTGGGCTACTGCCTTTGGGTCGTCGATGAGCAGATTGGTACCCATCATCCCCAGGGTCTCGTATTCCGGGCCGATCCCTTCCTGGGCATATTCGGCAGGTTCTGTTATCTTAATCTTTCTATGACATCCGACCGGACAGAACTTGCAGGAATACGGTTTGGCGTTGAGAACCTTGGTGTAGTTCGGAGCGCCAAGCTTTTTAGCGCCTTCAGGCCACACATCCTGTTCCCAGTATTTGATCGGCATGTCCCCAAGGGCTTCAGCACTCTCGCACAGGGCTGTTGTGCCATGGACTCTGAATTCATTCTCCTTGGCCGTCGCCAAAATCTGTTTCTGGTATTGCCCGATCAGTTCCTTTGCCTTATCGGGGTCGCTCATTTCGGCGGTTTGAGTTCCCCGGACGGCAACGGCTTTCAACCCCTTGGAACCCATAACGGCGCCTAACCCGCATCGTCCGGCAAAGCTGTGTTTATCGACAACAATACATGCAATGGCGACCTGTTTCTCCCCTGCCGGTCCAATGGCGGCGATGCTTAATTCTTTATCCACCGTCTCTTTGTGAATTGCATCGATTGTCTCATATGTATCCATGCCGGTCAGGTTAGAAGCCTCCCTGATCTCAACTCGGTCATCAACAATATGAAGGTATACCGGTGTTTTAGAAGCCCCTTCAATCACCAGCATGTCATAGCCGGCATCCTTTAATGAGGGACCCCAATCCGCTCCGGCAGCTGTGTCTCCAAATGTACCAGTTACCGGGGATATCCCAACTATACTGAATTTTGCCCCGCCTGCAATAGGCGGCCCCTGGAACGGGCCAGTTCCGAAAATAACAAGGTTTTTAGGATCGTAGGGGTCTATCTTTGCCGGGACTTCTCTGCGAAGAATTTCTGCCGCCAGGCCGGCGCCTCCGATGAACCGCTTAAGGTCTTCTTCCGCTATAGACTCGACGGATGTTTTTTTGTTTGTTAAATCTACCCTGAGTAATTTTTGCCAATAGCCATTCCTCATCATAGACCTCCTTTTACCGCCGCCCTTTAATGCCCCACCCAGGAGGGTGGGGATGGAGGCGGCTAATGAATTAATTCCTTTTTTCAAGACCCGCCCGGAAGGGCGGGGTCGTTGACTATCAAAGTTTTTGGCTCGTTTACGCTATAACTTACGAATATCACGTACTTAAGCTTATCTTTAACCAATTCCAAGTGCTCAATCATGCTCTCAGCCGCTTTCTTACTCTTACGTTTAAATACGTGCCTATTTCTATTATTTGTCAAGAAAAAATTCAAAAAATTCATACTAATAAGAGAATTTGAGGGAAAAACCAACGGTTTTAATTGCACCCAGTATTAACTCTTAAGTTGCTTTCTGATAGTTGATTTGATATTCTTTAAATATATGAAGAAGCCTCAATATGGGCGTGAGACTATAGGAGGTATCATGCAGATAAGAATTCTCACTGGTGATGATGTCAGAGCCGCTTTGCCCATGCACAAAGCAATTAATATCATGAAAAGCGCCTTTGGGCAGCTCTCGGCCGGTAAGGCAACTGTACCGCTTCGAACAAGAATATCCTCAGATAAAGGTGTCACGCTGCTGATGCCCGCCTACCTTCACAGCAGTCAGGATTTGGGCATTAAGATTGTCTCCATTTATGGAGATAACCCAAGCCTGGGTTTACCAACCACTAATGCCTCTGTAATCGTTCTTGACCCACAGACGGGGATACCCAGGGCGCTTATCGAAGGAGACACCCTGACCGCTATCCGCACCGGGGCAACCGGCGGTCTTGCCGCTGAACTATTGGCTCGCCGCAACGCAACGAAAATCGCTCTCTTTGGGGCCGGTGTACAGGGTCGGGCACAGTTGCAAGCGGTTATGGCTGTCCGTTCCATAACACAGGTCAACCTTATCGACCTTTCACGATCCGCTGCCCAAAAGCTGGCCGATGAGATTTCTACTTGGACGAACGCCCCTACAGTCAACCTGGCTTCAAACCCCAGACAGGCCATCCAGGACGCGGATATTATCATCACTGCCACTACCTCTTCAACACCCCTGTTTGATGGGAATGACCTCAAACTCGGCACACACATCACCGGTGTTGGATCATTCACACCCGAGATGCAGGAGGTTGATGAAGTTACTGTGTATCGGGCACGGGTCGTGGTCGATTCTCGAGAAGCCTGTCTGGCCGAGGCGGGTGACATCATTATTCCCAAGGCAACAATCGACGCCGAATTGGGTGAGATTATCAATGGTCTCAAGCAGGGACGGCAATCTGACGATGAGATTACCTTTTTCAAAACCGTAGGCGTGGCAGTGGAGGATGCCGCCGCCGCTTCAGCTGTTCTAACTGAAGCAGAGAAAAATGGGCTTGGTACAATTATAGAGGTGAGTTGAGATTGGATGTACTATGAGACAATCGAAACATACAGGAAAAACCCTCAAGGAAGACCCGAAAGACGCTCAAACGGTAGCGCATAAGCTTATGCTCCGTGCTGGATACATCAAACAGGTTTCAGCGGGAGTGTATACCTATATGCCCTTTCTCCTACGCACCTTAAATAAAATCTGTCAAATTATCCGGGAAGAAATGAATGCGAACGAGTGCGAGGAACTTTTGATGCCTGCTCTTCAGCCCAAGGAGTTCTGGGTGGAATCTGACAGATGGGAAGGGTATACCGACATTGATGGATTTATGTTTTCCTTCAAGGATCGGCGGGGAAGCATAGTCTGCCTGGGGCCGACCCATGAGGAAGTGATTACGGACATCGTTCGAAAAGAGGTAAGTTCTTATAAACACCTTCCCAAAAGACTGTACCAGATACAGACAAAATTTCGGGATGAAGTGCGCCCCCGCTTTGGATTGATGCGGCCAAGGGAATTTATAATGAACGATGCCTACAGTTTTGACCTTGATGAAGCTAGCTTAGACGCCTCCTATCAAGTTATGTATGATGCCTATCACAATATCTGTAAGCGTATTGGCCTTGCATATCGCTGTGTAGAGGCTGATGCTAGGGTAATTGGTGGATGTGATTGTCATGATTTCATGGTTCTCGCTGATACCGGAGAGGATACTATTGTATGCTGTGATACCTGTGAATATGCTGCCAGCCAGGAAGTAGGCGAATCTCGGCTGGAAGTATATCCACAGGACAAAGAAGAGAAACCCATGGAGGCAGTATATGGGAAGGGGCTCATCGGGGTGGAACCTCTGGCTAGGTTCTTAAACATACCGGTATGGAAAACTACCAAGACCCTGCTATTCCAGGCGAATGATAAAGTAGTCGCCGTCATGGTCCGTGGAGATTGCGATGTGAATGAAATCAAAGTAAAGGAATTTCTCAAGTGCAATGAACTGATACTCGCCTCTCCAGAAGTCATCAAAGAGCTCACAGGAGCTGAGGTGGGGTATGCTGGCCCTGTTGGTCTTCCTCCAGAGGTCACTGTAATTGCCGATCACTATACCCATAATCGCGTCAACTTCGAGTGTGGAGCCAATCAAACTGACTACCACAATATCAATGTAAATTTTGGACGTGACCTTCCTTTTCCTACCTTTGGCGATTTTAAGCTGGCCAAACAGGGTAATCTGTGTCCCCGTTGTGATAAGGGAAAACTAAGAGAAGCTTACGGTATTGAGGTTGGGTATATCACTAAGCTGGGAACGAAATATTCGGAAAAAATGAACTGTTCCTACCTGGATAAAGAGGGGAAATCTCATCCCATTGTTATGGGATGCTATTGTTTAGGTGTCAGCAGAATAGCCGCTGCTGTCATTGAGCAAAACCACGACGATTCCGGCATCATCTGGCCTATCCATATCGCTCCTTTTCAGGTTCACTTAATTGCTCTCAATGTTGAGAGGGAAGAAGTAAAAAATGAGGCTGAAAAACTTTACCAACAGTTGTTGGAAGAAAGGATTGATGTCTTATTTGATGACCGGGACTTGCGGGCCGGGGAAAAATTTAGTGATGCGGATCTCCTCGGTATGCCCATACGCTTGACTATCAGCAGGCGGACTTGTAAGGAGCAAAAACTCGAACTCAAGTTCCGTAACAAAAGCAAAAGCGAATTCTTAACATATGACGAAGCCTTGAAGACAATTAAAGATTTTTGTGCGTAATACAAAGGGCTGGAAAGGGATTAAATCTTTTCTCTTGAAGAGGCCTGGCAAATGAAAGACTGGACACCGCCAGAGCATTGGCTCAAAATCACCACCATCGATGCCCATACCGAAGGTGAGCCTTTCCGTGTCATCACCGGTGGATTTCCCGAATTGCCGGGTGAAAACATCTTGGTTCGTCGTCGTTATGCGAAGAAGAACCTGGATCACTTGCGGACGGCCCTCATGTGGGAACCACGCGGACACGCCGATATGTATGGCTGTATCATTACACCGCCGGTTACACCGGAAGCGGACATAGGTGTTCTATTCATGCACAACGAGGGTTTCAGCACCATGTGCGGCCACGGCATTATCGGTATCACCACCGTGGCCCTTGAGACCGGCCTGCTGCCCATGACCTCCCCCGAAACCACCATAAAAATTGATACACCAGCCGGGTTGGTAACAGCCCATGCACGTGTGGATGAAGGGCATGTACAGAGCGTCTATTTTCACAATGTCCCATCTTTTGTGCTGGTCCTGGATGAAACGGTCGACGTACCGGGCCTGGGCAAAGTGCGCTACGATATCGCTTTTGGCGGGGCGTTTTATGCTTTTGTGCAAGCCGAAGAGGTCGGTGTGACCTGTACCCCGGCAGACTTTCGGTCGCTCATCGAGAAGGGTATGGCCATTAAGCGGTCCATAATGGCCAGTAGGCCCATCCCCCACCCCTTTGAAGAGGACCTCAGTTTCCTTTACGGCACGATTTTCATCGGCCCACCGCTAGCTGAAGGGGCGCATAGCCGTAACGTATGCATCTTTGCTGAGGGAGAGGTGGATCGCTGCCCGACCGGTACGGGCGTCAGCGCTCGCCTGGCTATCCATCACGAACGGGGCGAAATTGACCTCAACCAGCCTATTGTTATTGAGAGCATTATTGGCAGCCACTTTACCGGGCGTGTCGTCCAAACCACTTCCTTCGGCCCCCACCCCGCCATTATCCCGGAAGTAGAAGGCACGGCCCACATCACTGGCCGCCACGAATTTTTGATTGACCCAACTGACCCGCTACAAGATGGATTTGTTCTTCGCTGACCACCTAGGGATTACCACACAGTGCAAATTTATCTTTTTGGAAATCTCCGAAAAATGTTTGACAAAGGGGAAGATGCTTGATGGGGGTAGGAAGCAGCGCGGCAAAATTTCACTCTATAATGCTTACATATCCCTCTGTGGCATTGACCCTAACATGCTGGCCGGTTTTCAGCATCTTGAACGCATCATCACTTAAGGTAACGACAGGTATCTCTTTGCCGTAAAAATGTTTAATAACGATTGGACCTGTTGCCAAGATCGGTTCC
>JAUUWD010000290.1 GCA_030589225.1 Desulfobacteraceae bacterium
AAAGGAAGAAACACAGGAAGAAACGCAGGTTTCCGAGCAACCTCTGGAAGAGATGACTGTCAAGGAATTGAGGGAGATAGCCAAAGAGATTCCCGGGGTTAGCGGGTTTAGCGTTATGAGGAAGGAAGAGCTATTAGTGGTTATTTACGAAGCCAGGGGGATTGAGAAAGAGATCAAGGAAGAAAGACAGGAATTGAAAAAACCTCTTGAGAAAATGACGGTTAAGGAGCTGAAAGAGGTAGCTTTGGAAATTTCTGGGGTTACCGGTGTAACCGCCATGAAAAAAGAGGAGCTGCTTGATATTATTAAAAAGGATAAGGACATTGAGGACGAAAAGCCAGCACAGAAGAAAAAAAAGAAGCCAACTAAGCCCACCTCAAGCGTGAAAGAATTGAAAAAGAAGCTCGTCCAGTTTAGGTTGGATAAGCAAAAAGCGCACGTAGCAAAAGATAGGAAAAAAGTTGATATTCTGCGTCGCCGCGTCAATCGCTTGAAGAAACAGACAAGAAAGGTGGCCCAAGGCTGAAACAGGCGAATGCAGAACGTTTGATTAATCAATTTACTATCTGGGCCCTGGTTTTCCAGGGCCTGTTTTTTATAAAGGGTTGCTTACGGCTTATGTCAAAAAAAGAGAACGCTTCCAACCTCAACAAAACAGTAGCCATTATCCCGGCGGCTGGATCAGGGATCCGCATGGGAAGCGATCGGGCAAAGCAGTTTACGGAGCTTGAAGGCAGGCCCCTCCTGGCAGTAACCCTTAAGCCTTTTCAGACTTGCCCTGCCGTGGATGCAATCATTTTGGTTGTTCCTTCGATGGACGTGGGCTACTGTCGCAAAGAAATCGTAGAGAGATTCAAGCTGGAAAAGGTCAAGAAAGTCGTTCCCGGCGGGACGCGACGTCAGGATTCAGTAAGGTTGGGCCTCGAAGCAGCGAGGAAAAATTACGGCCTTGTTCTGATCCATGACGGCGTTCGGCCGGCCATTGACGAAGCATTAATTGAACGCGTGATTGAAACAGCAAAGACCCATCGGGCTGTAATCACTGCACTGCCAGCAAAAGAAACAGTTAAAGAGATCGACAGTGATGGCTATGTGGTAAAGACCTATGCCAGGAAGCAGATATGGCTGGTTCAGACCCCTCAGGTATTTCGTTATGAAGATATCGAAGCAGCCCATCAAAAGGCCATGATCGAGAGGTGGGATGAGGCAACAGACGACTCAGCACTGATAGAAAGACTGGGAATTCCGGTGACGGTGGTGGAGGGGTCTGAAAAAAATATCAAGGTTACAACACCCCATGACCTGGAGCTAACCAGGTTTTTTTTGAAAAAAACACCATGACTTTGAAAATCGGCACAAGAGGAAGCAGGCTGGCGCTTGCCCAGAGTGAATGGGTCAAGAAAGAGATTGAGGCCAGACACCCCCATATTCATGTTGAACTGATCAGGATAAAGACCACCGGGGACAAAATTCTTGATACCCCGTTGAGCAAAATCGGTGTAAAGGCGCTGTTCGTGAAAGAAATCGAAGAGGCGCTCGTCGAAAAAGCAGTCGATTTGGCAGTTCATAGTATGAAAGATGTCCCCGCTGAATTGCCAGAAGGGCTTATGCTTTCTGCTTTCCCAGAGCGAGAGGATCCCAGGGACGCCTTTGTCTCCGTAAAATATCAAACAATCCAGGATCTGCCCCAGAGGGAAAGAGTAGGGACCAGCAGCCTGAGAAGGGCAGCCCAGTTGCTCACAATACGTCGTGACCTTGAGATTGTGCCACTCAGGGGGAATGTGGACACCCGACTCCGGAAGCTTGAAGAGGGAGAAATCCAGGCAATTATCCTGGCCTCTGCGGGCCTTAAACGCCTTGGGCTTGAGAAACGCATTACCCATGTCATTCCGTCAGACCAAATGCTGCCTGCCATCGGGCAGGGCGCGCTTGGACTGGAGGTACGGCGTGACGATGAGCTGACAGTCAGCTTGCTTGAATTTCTGAACCATGAGGAGACCGAAGTAACGGTAAGGGCAGAGCGGGCGTTTTTAAAGGAGCTGGAAGGCGGCTGTCAGGTTCCCATTGCCGCATTCTGCCGTTTTAAGGATGGAGTGCTTCATCTGGTAGGAATGGTGGCTGAACTGGATGGCTCAAATACTGTCAGGGATGAAATCACAGGGAAAAAGGCCCAGGCTGAACAAATTGGCGTCACACTGGCCGGAAAACTACTCGATTCCGGGGCAGATAAGATACTGGCGCGCATTTATAGGAAATAACAAAGCCACTTAGCAATTTCTTAGAAGGTAACAAAGAATGCCTCAGAATATAAAAGGCAAGGTCTACTTGGTAGGGGCCGGCCCTGGAGATCCGGGGCTTCTGACAATAAAGGCTAAAGAATGCCTGTCTCGGGCTGATGTGATAATTTATGACAGCCTGGCGAACCGGATTTTTCTCGAATACGCAGATACTAATGCGGAGTTGATATATGTGGGAAAAAAGGGTGGCAATCACACCATGCTTCAGAAAGAGATCAACTCACTGATCGTTGATAGGGCCAGGAAAGGACATTTTGTAGTAAGGCTGAAGGGGGGAGATCCTTTTATTTTTGGCAGAGGCGGAGAGGAGGCCCTGGAACTAATTGAGGCTGGTATAAATTTTGAGGTTGTGCCTGGGATCACTTCTGCAATCGCTGTACCGGCCTATGCCGGGATTCCCCTGACCCACCGGGATTACACCTCCACGGTAGCCTTCATAACCGGCCATGAGGACCCCCAAAAAGAAAAATCAGACATTGCATGGGATAAGCTTGCAACAGGTGTCGGCACTCTGGTCTTCCTGATGGGTGTTGGGAATTTGCCGCGTATTGCTGAAAGACTGATGGGCCATGGACGAACGCCTGATACTCCCGTCGCTGTGATCCGCAGCGGAACTGTATCCGAGCAAAAGACAATTAAGGGAACCCTTAAGAATATTGCCCGGTTATCCAGGGAGAGTGGCATTACGCCACCGGCCATTATCGTTGTTGGCGATGTGATCCACCTGAGAGAGAAACTCAACTGGTTTGAAACAAGGCCACTCTTTGCAAAACGTATCGTAGTGACCCGGGCCAGAGAACAGGCAAGCGGCTTTCTCTCAGCTCTGGCAGAGCTGGGCGCAGAATGTATCGAGTTCCCTACAATAGAAGTGGCGCCGCCGGAAAGCTGGGATGCGATCGATCGCGCCATCGAAGCCATAGAAAGCTTTAAATGGCTGCTCTTTACCTCCGTAAATGGCGTCCAATACTTCTTAAAAAGGCTGGAGGCCCTTGGAAAGGATGTCAGGGATCTCAAGGGAATAAAAATTGGAGCAATTGGTCCAAAAACAGCCGAAATCTGGCATGGCCTTGGGATCAAACCGGACTTGATACCTGGCGAGTACCGGGCAGAAGCAGTAGTAGAGAGCTTTAAGAAACTGGGAATCAAAGGGACAAATATCCTTCT
>JAUUWD010000340.1 GCA_030589225.1 Desulfobacteraceae bacterium
TTCCCTGACCTACGTGGAACTCATCAGAAACACCCCTCTCCTTGTTCAGATTTATATTATCTACTTCTTTGTTGGATCTATGCTCAGGCTTTCTGCATTTGCGGCTGGCACGGCCGCTCTATCGATCTTTGCAGGGGCCTATGTTGGTGAGATCGTTCGCGCCGGTATCCAATCCATCCACAAGGGGCAGATGGAAGCATCCCAGTCCCTTGGCATGTCATATAGCCAGGCCATGCGCCATATTATTCTACCCCAGGCCTTCAAGAGGATTATACCTCCTCTAGCTGGCCAGTTCATCTCTTTAATAAAAGACTCCTCCCTGGTTTCTGTCATTGCCCTGGCCGATCTCATGTTTCAGGGACAGCAGGCCGTGGCCAGGACCTACTATGCCTTTGAGGTATACTTTACTGTGGCATTCATGTATCTGATCATGACTTTCACTCTCTCAATGGCCACCCAATACGTTGAAAGGAGGCTTGCCATAAGTGATTAATGCTCGGAACGTTTACAAGACCTTCAAAACCACTGACCGCAGAGAGGTGAAGGCCCTGGTTGACTTCTCAACCGATATCAAAAAGGGAGAAGTAGTGGTCATCATCGGCCCCAGTGGGTCAGGGAAGAGTACGTTTCTAAGGTGCCTTAATCGTCTCGATGAGATTGACAGCGGTGAAATCTTTATCGACGGCGTTAACATTTACGATAAGAAGATAAACATTAACAAGATTCGGGAAGAGATTGGTATGGTTTTTCAGCTTTTTAATCTATTCCCCCACAAGACAGTCCTTGTGAACGTGACTCTCGCCTTACAAGTTGTACGCAAAAAAGACAAGGAAGAGGCGATCAAAATTGCCCGGGATCTTCTCAACAAGGTGGGAATCCTGGAAAAAGAAGGCGTGTATCCTTCCCAGCTTTCAGGTGGACAGCAGCAAAGGGTGGCCATTGCCCGTGCCCTTGCCATGCACCCCAAAATTATGATGTTTGATGAGGCCACATCAGCCCTTGATCCTGAAATGATTGGGGAAGTTCTGGATGTTATGAAAAAACTCGCCAAGGAAGGAATGACCATGGTGGTGGTGACCCATGAGATGGGGTTTGCCAGGGAAGTCTCTGACCGGGTTATTTTCATGGATGAAGGGCGGATCGTCGAGGAAGGCACTGCCGAACACTTTTTCGTAAACCCCACTCATGAGAGAACCAAATTGTTCCTGAGCCAGATCCTTTGATCGTTATGAGACTGGAAAATCCTTTCTGGCAACAGCTTGATAAACCATATTCACGAGAGTGTATATATCGAATATTGGCAGCCCTGTTTCTTTCTGAATGGCGGCTGCATAGGGCGGCATATTGGTGCATTCCAGTACAATGGCGCCCACATCCGGATGGTTTAATATCATTCTTTTTGCAACTTTGATCAACTCATCTCTTGATTTCTCAACATCCAGTTCTATCTCATCATCAAGAATAACCCGCGTAAATTCTTCTTCACCTTCCGTGCCCACTATAATATGGGGCACCTTATCAACGCCCACGGCTGAAAGATGCTTTTCGGCCAATGATTTGGAGTATATTGTAATAATCCCAACCTTTTGAGACTGTTTCAGCATCAAATACACCATGGGGACCTGCATAAGACTGGAAGTGAATACCGGCACATTCACGGCAGAAGCCATCTGCTGCTGAAACATGGCCAAAAAACCGCAACCCGTCGTGATGGCCTGCACACCTTCTCTTTCCAGTTCCTGTGCCCCTTTTATGAAATAATCCAGTAGCCGCCTATCACCTTTTCTCACAACAATATCCGGCGTGGCCTTTTCAATAACCTTATAAAGGACTGGAAAGTCCCAGGTTGTCGCATTTCCTATATCACCCTGTATTCTTGGAAATTGTGATTCCAGTATCAGAATACCAATGGAATGACCAAATAAATTCTTACCCCCCACTGCTTTTTCCAATTTTGACCTCTTTGGAGTTTGATGAACTCATAAAAAGTCACTTCTGATGTCATTGCGAACGTAGCGAAGCAATCTCATCGGCTATAACAACTTGAGATCAGGAAATTGCTTCGTCGCTTTGTTCCTCGCAATGACGGGCCTGAGACTTTTCGCGAGACCATCAAGTTTGTTACTCCTTCTATTATCAGATTATAAGGACATTGTCATACAGTAATTCTAATCTTGGCTTTGGAATACTTTATTCAAGAGTAAAATTATGCGATTTCCTTCTCATTTTCAACGAGAGCTGGCGGATTCAGTTAACATACCTATTTTTTAGGCTATATCCGGGTTTCTCAACTATAAACAGATTTAAAATTACAATCACATGAGGGAGTTAGGGATATCATTCTGTGTGCGAATATCCCCTGCAATGCGAGCATACATAGTTCGGTGGTCAGGTGTTGCGGTTGAATGGGAACAATTATCGGAAAATCAGTGCCTATTCCGTCAATTATGCTTGATAACAGTTCCCATTCAACCGCTTAAGAAATAAATATTTACCTGCGCGGCCATTACAAATAAAAAAATACAGTTATTTCAGGCTATAAAAGCATTGAGAGATTCGGACAGACCCATTTCTTTCTTGCCTAATTCAGGTTCCAATGGTAAAGATATACCCAGGCGGGATCAAAAGGTGGGAATACTCACAGCAAAGAAAGATAGGCTCACAGAAGCACATCCTCACGCCGTTGGGACGGAGTCAATCTATGTCTGTGCCGCAGGAATGGATGAGCAAAAAGAATTCTGTGACATCATCATTGACGGGGAAAGAGAAGAATTGGAT
>JAUUWD010000020.1 GCA_030589225.1 Desulfobacteraceae bacterium
ATTCAAACGCAGCCTACACTGGTGAAGATGCACAATGGGAAAAAGATAAATAACTGATCGTTTTGGAAAACATTTTGACATTGGGGTTTTGGATTTGATTTGACATTTGGATTTTGTCATTTGAACTTTATTCCATAGGGCATCACAAATCACTATCTAACACGCTTAGCAGAGCTGGGACCACCAGCTAAGTTGGTGGTTTAAGGGATTAATTAATCTTCATGGGCTTCGGCCTTCACCGTTTCTCCACCTTCTTTTTTCTTCTGAGCAATTCTTGAAACCAGAATTCCAATTTCATACAGCACGATCAGGGGCCCGGCCATCATACATTGCGTGATGACATCCGGAGGAGTCAGTATTGCGGCCAGGGCAAAGGTCAACAAAATAGCGTACTTGCGTTTTTGACTCAAGAACTGGGGTGTAACGATTCCCATCTTCGACAGGAAGAAGATAATGACAGGGAGTTCAAAGACGACACCAAACGCAAAGAGTAGTTTCATGGAGAAGGAAAAGTACTGCTTTACAGACGGGAGGGCCTTTACGTATTCATTGGAAAACCCTATGAAGAACTTAAACCCAAAGGGAAAGACGACAAAATAGCCAAAGAGCGCTCCACCAACGAACAGAATTGTGGAGGATATGACAAAAGGGATCGCCATTTTTTTTTCTTTCCGGTAAAGGCCCGGAGCGATGAACATCCACAATTGGTAAAAGATCAGAGGAGAGGCAGCCATAATACTTGCAATAAAGGCCACCTTGATATAGGCAAAAAACATCTCAGGCAGGTTGGTGAAGATCATTTGATCGCCCTCCGGCATCACAGCCTTAAGAGGGGCCACCAACAGTTGAAAAAGCCTTTCTGCAAAGATATAGGCAATGACAAAACCGGCTCCCACACCAATAGCACACACAACAAGCCTTTTGCGCAGTTCTTCAAGATGGCTCAGGAAGGGCTGCTTTTCGGCGCTATCCACCATCTTTTGTCTCCTCTGCTTTAGTTGTGCCGTTTAACTCCTTTTTATCCTCCCGGGTTTCGTTTTTGGCCTTTTCGTGATCTTCAGGTACTTCGTCCATGTCACTATCTTTTGGCTCTTCGACTTCAGTGGATTTTGGCGGCTCCGGTTCTTGTGGCATGTCCAGACCACTAATGGAATCGACCAAATCCTCTTTTACTTCATTTAATTCATCTTCCACATCAAGACTATCCTTAAGCTCCTGTGTGGCTTTTCTGAATTCTGCCATACCTTTACCAAGCGCTTTGGCCAGGTCGGGCAGTTTCTTCGGACCAATAACAATCAAAGCGATGACCAAAATAATTATCAGTTCCGGCATGCCAATGCCAAACATTTTATCCTCCCAATGTTGTGTTGCATCTTAAAAATTCCCGACCTCTGCTGTTAAATTCACTGCAAGTCGATTGCCAATGCGACCTCATCGCAGTCGGGGAACTTGGGGCATTTCAGGCAATCTGCCCAGATCTTTTGGGGAAATATCGATCTGTCTACCTCCTTGAACCCAAGTCTCATAAAAAAGTCGGGGACATAAGTAAGCGCAAAAACCTTCCTTATGCCTAAAGATCGGGCCTCCTGCAGACAGGCCCTGACAAGCTTTGAGCCGAAACCTCTATCCTGCTGGTCTTCAGAAACAGCTAAGGACTTGATCTCAGCCAGGTCCTCCCAGTATACACGCAGGCCACATACCCCGTGTATTGAATGCGCCTGCTCCTTGTTCTCCAAGACAAAATAGTCCCTTAAGTGATCATAAAGCTCGCTCAAAGACCTTGGTAACAAAAGATCCTGCTCTGCGTAATAATTCAGGATCCTGTGGATGGCGGTAATATTGCCTGAAACCGCTTTTTTGATATGCATTGGCACCATCCTTTATTGTTCTAATTTGATTACAAGACCTTTGATTTTATCCTGTTTGGTCAACAGCTTTTCATAATCGCCGGCCTCTTTTTTGTCACTGAATCTCCCACACCTCACCCGGTAGTAGGTTTTGCCTTTTATATTGACCTTTTTTACGTAAGCCGGATGCCCCCGGTTTTTTAACCGGTCAGCCATCTTGACTGCCTTATTTTCACTGTCAAGGGAAGCTACCTGCACAGTGTAAGCCCCGCCAGTTTCTGTGGCCTTGATCTCTCTAACGAGGCTTGCCAGCTCCTTTCTCTTCTTAGTGTCCAGTTGAAGATTATCGGTAAAGCCCTTTGTAACAAAACCTTTGATTTTTTCTTTCTGATACAACAGGCTCTTAAAATCACCGGCCTCTTTTTTGTCCCTGAACCTTCCGCACTTTATCCGGTAGTATGTCTTACCTTTAACATTGACCTTATGTACGTACGCAGGATAACCTCCACTCTTTAGCTGGTCGGCCATCTTGACTGCCCTATTTTCACTGTCAAGGGAAGCTACCTGCACGGTGTAGGCCCCGCCAGTATCCTTAGGCTTGATCTCTCCAGCGGGTTTTGTCTGTCCTCCTCCCTTGTTGAAGTTTGATTGATTTTTTTTCGGAGCTTCAACTCTTTTGGCAGAACGTTTATCTGTTTCAAACCGCTTGGCCAGCTCTGTCTGCCTCCCTGTCTTTTTGGCGCCTGACTTATTTTTTTTGGCCAATTCACCTTTTTTAACAGACAATTGATCATAGAACTCAAATTCCGGGTTCTTATCCAGCCCTTTGATGGAATCCAAATCGGACGTTTTTCTACTGCTAACAACACCCTGCAACCTGCCGATTGGTATCCGTAGTTTTGACAGGGCCTCGACTCCCTGAGGGAAAAAACCCCGGCCCACAAGAATTCCAAGCACAAAAATCCACGCCAAGAGGAATAAGGTCCCCAGGCACCAGAAAAAAAGAGATGTGCGAGAAAGGTCCAGCCGATATCTTTTGCCCTTCTTTTTGGTTTTAGATTTTTTGGGGGGCATGGTCTAAGAACCCTTTTCACATTTTCTCTGGCGCGCTTATGCCCAGGAGTTCAAGCCCGTTGCCTATTACAACTCTCACCGCCCCCGCCAGGAACAACCTTGCCTGGCTCAACGCACTATCATGAGTAAGTACCCGATAATCAGGGGTTTTCGTACCCAGGTTAAAGTATCTGTGGAACAAAGCGGCCAGATCGGTGAGGTAATAGGTCAGACGATGGGGCTCCAGGCTACTGCAGATATCAATCAAAAGGGATGGAAATGAGGCCATGCGCTTGATTAATGCCATCTCCTCGTCTAACACAAGTCGTTCCTGGAGCCCCTCCGGTGCATCAGGCAGCGATATTCCTTCCGAGGCTGCCTTCCTGAAAATGCTGCATATTCTGGCATGCGCATATTGGACATAATAGACCGGATTTTCACTGTCCTGTTTTTTTACAAGATCTATGTCAAAATCCAGGGTCGAGTCATTACTCTTGGTGAGGAAGATGAAGCGTACCGGGTCCACACCAACCTCATCCACCAGTTCCTGAAGTGTGACATATGAACCTGCCCTTTTTGACATTTTTATCTCTTGTCCGGCCCGCCAGAGCTTTACAAGCTGAATTAGTACGACTGATAACCAGCCTTCCGGAAAGCCGTATGCCGAAAGCGCAGCCTGCATGCGGGGGACATAACCGTGATGGTCTGCTCCCCAAATGTTGATCACCCGTTCAAAACCACGACTCCTTTTATCCAGATGGTAGGCCATATCCGTAGCAAAATAGGTAAATTGCCCGTCTTGTTTCTGAAGGACCCGGTCCTTGTCATCCCCGAATTTAGTCGTAGCAATCCACAGTGCCCCATCTTTCTCATAGAGTTGTTCTCTGTCTTTGACTATCTTAAGGGCATTCTTGAGCTGACCTGAGGAGTAAAGATCGCTTTCACGGTACCAGACGTCAAAGGCGACCCTGAACCGGAGCAGGTCCTGCTTGACCTCATCAAGCATTACTTGTTTGCCCGTTTGGGTACACACATGGATGGCCTCATCTTCGGGCATGGCCTCCAGATCGATTTCTTTGGATATTGTCTTTGCCAGGTCAAGAATATAGTCTCCATGATATCCTTTTTGCGGGAATGGATGTTCAGGATCAGACATCTGTTTAAATCGGCTGAAAATGGATTCGCCTAAGAGCCTTATCTGTTGTCCCGCATCATTGATATAGAACTCGCGGGCCACATCATAACCGCAAAAGGAAAAAATTCTGGAGAGGGTGTCCCCTAATGCTGCACCTCGCCCATGCCCAAGATGAAGGGGGCCAGTGGGGTTTGCACTCACAAATTCAATCATCATTTTTTGATGGTTTCCCGTGTCATTCCGGCCGTAATTTTCTTTGAGTCTGACAATCTCGGACAAAGCGCGATACCATTCCTGTGCCTTGATTCTAAAGTTGATAAAGCCAGGACCCGCTATCTCCGCATTTTCAATGAGATTCCCGTTGTCTTTGAGATGGTCAACTATGACGGACGCGATCTCCCGGGGGCGTCGTTTCTGGCTTGATGCGAGGGTCATGGGCAGATTGGTGGCAAAATCACCATGGTCCGGATTGTTTGGGACTTCTATTACATAATTCGGAAGCGGGGTTTTTAAGAGTATCCCCTGTTGGAAACAGTCGTCAATTGTATTTCTTAGGAGCGCGTTTAGTTTGCTTTTCATCCGACTTCTTCTTTCTCAGCATCATGTTAGGCAGTATGTCAATTTCTGTAAAATTAACCAGAAGCTAACTGATCCTTTATAATAGATCAAGCGCTATGTTATCCAGCAGCAATTCTAATTATGACTTCCACCTGGCAGGGCCATGGGGTCTCTTTTTATCTGTTCAACCGTCTCGGCCTCCACCCAGCCCCTTTTCTTATCTGGCAGACGAATCAGAAACCACCCGTCTTCAGACCTTTCGTGATGCACGATAGTCCCTTCGTGGAGCTTAAAAAGAACTGTATCCTCAATATCAGGGCCAGCCAGGATATTAACCTCTTTTTCCAAAATAACGGCACGGCCATCGGTCCACACCTGGTACCATTTTAATCCAAAGGAGGTCCCACCGATGAGCCATAGAACAAGGAATACGAGGGACAGATAGTAGTTCCACTCGGAGCGATGGAATAGCCTTATGAGGAGAATGCTCCAGAAAAGGACGTTTAATATGCCAAAGCCCCAAAAAACCTCCCGCAGGCTCAAAGAGTCCAACCAGAAAAAGGCCATTTGGATGAAGCCCTGGGGTTCGGCAATGACATCCTGGATCTGATCCCTGGCATGGCGGAGATTAAAATTCAGGTCCGCATCTCGCGGTATGAGAATGCGGGCTCGTTCATAGTTAAGGATGGCTTGTCCAAGTTGATTCAGTCGAAAATAGCCATTTCCAAGGTTGTAATAGATGTGCCCGTTTTCATGCCCTGTCTGGGCTAACTGTTCATATCCGTCAATGGCATCCTGATAATGACCTTCCTTAAATGCCTGATTGGCCCTAAAAAACAGATCTTCCCATCCATTGGTCTGGGCCTCAGCATCAAGCCCTGGCAAAAAAACCATGGTAAAAATGGTTATAGTCAAGCAGATATATCTTCTCACCGGATTTCCTTCTCAATCTGCTTAATGAGTTTGGGGATATCTCCTCCCATGTCACAGGTCTCCTGTCCTTTTCCTGTATAAATGGCATCTTCAAGTTCTTGAAGAGCGGTCCTCAATCTCTCTGCAGTTGTAGCCTTTACTCCCCTTGATAACACAATATCTACCGCCTCATCCGGCGTCAGAGAACCGAGGGACAGATCAAATCGCTCATTCAGGTACCGCCGGATAGACGAAGTCAGATCGTTTGAGCTGAGTTTTCCTTTACGGCACTGTTGGGTCAAGGCTTTTGCGGCTTTTCTTGCCCTCGCTGCTGCCACTGATACGGTGGTTTTCCTGTAGAATTTCTGAATCAAGAAGGTAGAGGCGTAGGCAAAAAGGGGAATAATTAGAATTAGCCAGAAAACTAACCCCCCAATGCCAGACCGGGTTCCGGAATGTAAGTCTTTGATGGATGTATGCACCGGGAGAATGTCGTGACCCAATTCCTTTACTTCCTGCTTGCCAGGTCCTCCGGTCTTATGTCCCTTTAAAACATCCTGGGAGACGCTAACGTGGGCCTTCTCGACCGGCAGGACAGAAAGAGAAAGGACTGGACTCTTAATAACGCGGTATTGTTTGCCTGTAGTATCAAAAAAACTGATCGAGAGGGAGGGGATCTGGTACTCACCTTCTTTTTCGGGCACTAAGGCCCATTTCATGGTCTTTGAACCGGCCAATCCCTTGGAATCAGTTTCTTCCATCAGAACCGGTTGGTCGGCATAGACCTTGATTTTCTCCAGCTCAGGCAGCTTCAGATCAGGTATACGCTTAATATTTCCTCTACCGCTCAGCAGTACCGTCATGGTCGCAGATTCCCCTGCCCTTATCTTGGACGGCTCCAAATGGGATTTTATTTTATAGTTGCCCACGAGCCCACTAAAACCGGTTGGCCGTCCTTTTTGGGGAAGAGGGAGCACATTCAATTCCAGAGGCTCGCTTGCGATGGTTACAGGCTTACCGGAAGAAAAAGAAAAAAAAGGGTCATCAAAAAGGCTCCGGGAGGATTTGCGCCTCGACTGGAAGACCGTCATGCTCATTCTTGAAGGTCTGATTCCATAAATACCTTCTCTCGAAGAAATCAAAGCATATCTCACCTCCAGGACCTGGTAAGATTGGCCATTATATACACTCTGATATTCGACTGGTTTCCCGAGTTGTTTTAAGGTCAAATGTTCCGCTTCCGGGAGGCCCAGGGAGATATCGCCGACCCTGGTCTGACGGAAGAGTTTCAGGGTGTATATGGCCTGTTCTTCAACAAAAATCTGTTTGGGCGAAAGCGCTGCGCTTAAAAAAAGAGGCCCCCTGTCAACGTCCGGGGATTGGATCGACTTAACGATTGTCAAGGTCTCAGCATTGCTCTTAATAGTCTTGCCTTTGACCTTCACCTCTGCCGGTCCTATGGTAAAAGTCCCGGTTTTTTTTGGCTGAAGGGCATAGGTGTAATCAACCCCTGCATTGACCTTGCCGTTAATGATCTCAATGCGGCTTGAAGTCCCGCCTGTCCTGACATTAAAGGCTTCCAGACCCTTTATGGTGGGTTGCGTGTCGCTTTTCCGGGTCCCGGACACGCTCACGACCATAGTTATGGAATCGAGCAGAGTGGCTTCCGGTCGGTCCAGCTTGAGCGTCACGGACACATCTCCACTGGCCAGACACGGAAAGTTTAAGAAAATATAAAGCAGTATGAGCAGTAAAATTGCTTTCTTCATTTGTATTTACGTAACCGTTCACGGGTTCAAAGGTTTCCCGCTTACAGCGGGAAGCCTGTGAACGCCTATGTATCTACCAATCTTTGCCAGACTTAACCCCCCGTTTTTTATCTTCAGGGATCTGAAACCGCAAAAACCTGGAACGGTCCTCCTTGAGATTATCCAGCAAGGCCTCGGCCTTTTTCCTGTCAAGTATGGCCCCGGGTTGATCAGGGGTTTGATCCTCATCCTGCTCAGGCATGGCTTGAAGTGGCCTTAGCTCCCCTGACAAATCCCTGGGTGTATCCTGTTTTGCCTTTTGGCCCTCACCCGGCCTTTCATGGCTTTTCTCTTTATCATCCTCTTGTTTTCCGGATTGCTTTTGATCTTTGCTGTTCTTTTGATCCTGCTCTTGAGCTTGCTTTTGCTCAGAGTCTTCCCCTTTGTCCCCGGAACTGGAAGTATCCCCTGTGTCTTTTGATTGGCCAGTCTCTTTTTGGCCCTCCTTTTTTTGTTTCTCAGTCTTCTGTTTCTTGAGTTTTTCCAGTTCCCGCAAGGCAAGCTCTAAGTTGTACTTCGCATCCTCACTCTCAGGATTTGACAAAAGGGCTTCTTTGTATTGTTCCACGGCAGATTCAAAATTGCCCTCTTTGAATGCGGCGTTACCGAGATTGTAGGCGGCCTTAAACTGAATTTCTTCATTGTCGGATCTTCTTAATACGCTGGTAAAGGCAGCCATGGCCCCTTTAAAATCAGAATTCTGGTAAGCGGCGCATCCGCGGTTGTACCGATAGCGGATATCCTTCGGGTTATCCATATCCGAACGGGAATATGCCTTTTCAGCCTCCTCAAACCGACCCTGCCCATAAAGTTCGTCGGGGTTCTCTGCAGCCAGAGCAAGGCAGGAATAGAAAAAGCCGAAAAACAGAATACCTGTGAATGTCTGTAGAGTTCTCATATCACTTTGAGACCTTTGCATAACGGCACTTTTTGCCCGATTTCTGCGTCAGGCTCAAATTTCAATCCTCGAAATATTCAACATATTCCTGTGGTTGAAATTTTCGCCTTCCTTGAACTCGAACAAAAATTACCATTTTTCAAAGGCCTCACTTTGTTTTCTCAGCGATCTCTGCGGTCTCTGTGTGAGATAAAATCCTGTCAAAAACTATTATTTCCTCTCAAGAATCAGGCCTTCCAGGAATAAGAACAAGAAAGCGGCCAACAGAAAAAATGTAAAACGTTCTTCATAAACCTTGATCTTACCGCTCTTGAGA
This sequence comes from Desulfobacteraceae bacterium, assembly GCA_030589225.1. Taxonomy (GTDB): domain Bacteria; phylum Desulfobacterota; class DSM-4660; order Desulfatiglandales; family Desulfatiglandaceae; genus 4484-190-2. Next base: position 8,528 of record JAUUWD010000020.1, read on the forward strand.
GTCCGAGCTTCTGTCCTGGATTTGATCCCTTCAAAATAAAGAACATCCAGGTCCAGATCCCCGGCCACAGATTGTGCATATGTCCCTCCGGCCGAGGAGGCGATCTTCTTAAGGCTTTTTTCTTCAAGCTTAGATAAAATCAGCTTGCCCGCTTCATCCTTTTTAAACCCGCCTTTTCCATCCCCGGCCGGAATCGGCCCTCCCGCTGTCTCTCCCATGCCAAAAACAAATATCTTGACCCCCTTGCCGGCTGCCTTTTGGGCTGCCTCAAACCCTTTCTTTTCGTTGTCCTCCCCATCTGTGATGAGGAGGATGACCCTGTCGGTTTCTGATTCAAAGTCAAAGGAGGAAATAGCGGTTTCAATGGCAGCTCCAAGATCCGTCCCTGGAACGGGGATAAGATCCGGTTGCAGCGCGCCCAGGAACATCTGGAGCGCGGCATAGTCCAGTGTTAAAGGGCACTGAACAAATGCAGCCCCGGAAAATGCCACCAGGCCCATCCGGTCCCCCTGGACTACCCGTAGAAGATCCAGGATCTCCCTTCTGGCCCGCTCAAGTCGATTAGGCTTGATGTCCTCCACCAGCATGCTGGGCGAAACATCCACAAGGATCATGATGTCCACGCCCTTTTGACTGACCTCCTGGTAATGACTCCCCCAGCGTGGACCTGCCAGTGCAAAAACCATGAAGCCCAAAGAAATCAGCAAGAGAAGCCCCTTTACGAACCGGCGCCCCATCTGATCCTTTCCAGTCAACCGGATCAAAAGATCAGGATCGGCAATCCGATCCATGGCCTTCTTTTTTTGCCGGCCGTGGACCACAAGGACAAAGGCGGTCACAGGTAAAAGCCACAGAAAATGCAATATCCACAAATGGGCAAACGTCATGGAATCACCCTTAAGATAGTGGCCCTCAGAAAAATTTCCAGCCCTAACAAAATAAGTGCCGGGATAAGAAAGTAGTAATAGAGCTCCCGGAAATGGAAAAACTCTTTGACCTTGATCTCGGTCTTTTCCTGCTGATCTATGATATTGTATATCTCTGACAGCCGGTCGCTATCGGCCGCTCTGAAATACTTTCCCTGCCCGATATTTGCCACACTCATTAACGTCTTTTCATCCAGATCAACCCTCTGATGAACAATGCGGGTGCCAAACAATGTCTTGACCTTGAAAGGGGCTGGCCCCTTCCCTCCGACACCAATGGCATAGATCTTTATACCTAACGCCCGTACCGCATCAGCAGCCTGCTCGGGTGTTATGTTGCCTGCATTATTTCTTCCGTCCGTAAGGAGAATCAGGGTTCGGGACTTGGCCTTAAGGTCTTTTAGCCTTTTGCCTCCGATGGCAATTGCTGAGCCAATTGCGGTTCGGTCACCGGCCATGCCTATCTCCATTTTTTTCACCAACCCCAGAAGGAGCCCCTTATCCATGGTCAGAGGAGACTGGGTGAACGCCTCTGCTCCAAAAACCACAAGACCGATCCTGTCCATTTCCCTTTTCTCAATAAAATCACTGACTACTTTCTTAACAGCCGTAAGCCGGGAAACCGGTTCCCCATCTAACTGAAAATCCAGGGCCTGCATGGAGCCTGAGGTGTCAAGGCAGAGCACGATATCTACTCCTGGAGACAGTATATCCCTGGAGACATTATAAAACTGGGGCCGGGAGGCAGCCAGTATCAAGAGGACGAGGCAAACTGCCCTGAGCACCATAGGCACCCTGCCCAAAAAATGATTGCCACTCCCCGCCAACTGGGCCAATCCTGAAGCAGTGGAATATGTAATGCTTGAGGGTTTTCTCCACAGGGAAACTGCGACCCATCCCGCCACCACAACAAGCATGAATAGAAGCACCGGGTAGGCAAACCTGAATATCATATGGGTGTCCTCTGCTGCCCGACTGATGAATCGCCTGCCTCCGGACCCGGGCTGGTCTCATGAATATAGGCAAGCGCGGTATTTACCGCTTCCTCTTTTCTGGCCGGTGTGGGGATTGTGTCTGCAAATTTAACCAGATCAGCCTGCCGCAGTAAGGGCAAAAGTTTTCGATCCTGTTCGTTATCTATACACGAGGTGATCTCTTCTGTGGTGAATTCAGCGGCCGGAAAGCCTCTTATGGCCTCCAGGTATCGCCTCACTATTTCAGAAAAACGGAAATAGAATGCCTTGGCTTGCCCCTTCTCAAAAAGTCCTTGGGCCTCCAGGTGTTCAATCTCCTTTTTTGCCCATACATGCGCCGGATCCTGAGCCATGGCTGAGAGCTCCTTGCGGTGTCTCCTGTGGTACCACCAGAGAAGACCAAACACGATCAGTAAAAGTCCAGCTATACCGGCGACCCATGGTAAGTATTTCCACCATAGAGGTGTTGTGGGAATAATCCCCTGGATGGGCCTGAGTTCAGCTTCTTCGGGTTTTTCTCCCAGGTTCGACAACACAGTAAGTGATACCGGGTCAGTTGTCAGCATCTGGGTCTTTCCATCTTGGTCCAGATAATCCATAGAGATTGGCCCTGTCTTCCATGAACCCAGGTGGTCCAGCAACAGGGTGATCCTGATCTCATCCGGCCCTATTTCACGGTCCACATGGGTAAGATCCTCAAGACCCTTTATTTCCGGAATATCAGAAAACCCTGCCCCCTCAGGGAGACGATAGCTAAGGGTGAGGATCACCTTACTCCCCACCCTGGCCGAATCCCGATCCAGGGAAGCGGTCAGGGTTGGGCCAGTATCCCTGATATCATCCTGGGACCATAACATGGCGGGGCATAGAGGGATACCCAACAGGACAAATAAGAGAATGCGGAAAAAAGACCTGTAAAACAGGCCATCTTCTCGGCGCAACTTCCTGGATACAAATTCCTTTAATTCCCAAATCCGAAATCCGAAATCCGAAATCGTCATAACCGCTTT
>JAUUWD010000196.1 GCA_030589225.1 Desulfobacteraceae bacterium
ATCATCCATATGCGGAGATCAGAGGGCTTGTTGCCAAACAGGACGTAGGTAGACCCATAAGCGAATTGTACCCGCATCTAACAGGCTTTTGTGATTTACATGTATTTGCCCCGGATGATCCGGACTGCCCCGATGACTTTCAAGTGGTTTTTTTTGCTACCCCCGATGGAGTGGGACAAAGTACGGCTCCTGCCTGGATAAAAAAAGGTATAAAGGTAATTGACTACAGCGGTGATTTCCGCTTCAACGACCTGGAGACCTACAAGGGATATGCAGCGCGAATTGGACGAACCCAGGATCACGCTTCCCCTGAGCTGTTACCTCAATCGGTTTACGGCCTGGCGGAATTGCACAGAAATGAAATCTCAGGCTCCAACCTGGTTGGGAACCCGGGTTGCTTTGCGGTTAGCTGCATTCTGGGTTTGTCTCCGGCCTTAAAGTCCAATCTCATTGAACCGGATTCTATCATCTTCGACGCAAAAACCGGGGTATCAGGAGCAGGGAAAACCCCCAATCCCACTTTTCACTATCCGGCACGCTATGAGTCCATGAACGCCTATAAGATATCAGGCCACCAGCATGTATACGAAATAGAAAGAGAGCTGAGCCTCCTTGCAGGTCAGGACATCAAGGTTACCTTTACGCCCCACGTGGTGCCCCTCTGTCGTGGCATCCTGACCACCATATATGGTCAATTAAACGAGGGCCAGAACCTCAAAACCGCGGAAGAGGCCTATCGATCTTTTTATAAAAATGATGCATTTGTAAGAGTATTCGGGCCTGAAAAGCTACAGGTAAGCATCAATGTAAGGGGCAGCAATTTCTGCAATATTTCGGTGAACGTGGACGAAAGGACCGGGAAGCTTATTGTAGTGAGCCTTATAGATAACCTGATGAAAGGGCAGGCCGGAAGTGCCGTTCAAAATATGAACGTCATGTTCGGGCTGGACGAAACAGAGGGGCTGATGCATCCCGGAAGTTTTCCTTAATCGGTTCTCCGATCCCTGTCAAATAGTTCACCGTTGACCGTTTTTTCTCTATTCGTTTAATTCTGTGGCCCTTCTCCATCGATGAACGGAAAACGGTCAACTACTTAATACAAACCCTCCTTACCTGGATAAGATCCGTAAGTCCAAGACAGACCTTCCGAATACCATCCTGCATCAGGGTAGTCATGCCGTCTTTTATAGCCTGTTTCCTTAGCTCCGCCATCTTTGCCCTGTTTTGGATCAACGATTTTAGATTGTCTGTCCCTGCAAGGAGTTCATGGATGGCGGTCCTGCCCCGGTAACCGGTGTTACCGCACACTGGGCACCCTTTGGGGCGGTAAAGGAAAAATTCATCATTATATTCAAAGCCAAGGGAATTATAATCACCTTCATAGGCCCTTATTAATGCGTCAAATTCATTCCTGTCAGGATGGTACTTCTCCCTGCAATCTTTGCAAAGGGTTCTCACCAGCCGCTGGGCAAGGACCCCCAGAAGGGCATCTGCAAAATTAAAGGGATCCATTCCCATATCCAACAGCCGCGTGACAGTCTCCGGAGCACTGTTTGTGTGAAGGGTACTGAGAACCAGGTGACCCGTTAAAGAGGCTTCTATGCCTGTGGATACGGTCTCACGGTCACGCATTTCCCCTACCATTATCACATCCGGATCCGCTCTTAAAAAAGACCTCATGGCCCTGGCAAAATCAAACCCGATCTTAGGCCTGACCTGAACCTGGCGAAGATCTTCCTGAGTAATCTCTACCGGATCCTCGGCTGTCCATATCTTTGTTTCAGGCCTGTTAATATAGGCCAGGGCAGCGTGAAGGGTGGTGGTCTTCCCGCTTCCTGTAGGGCCCACTACCAACACGATACCGTAAGGCTTTGCGATTATGTCTAAAAAGGCCTCATAATTCCTCTCGCTCATTCCCATCTCATCCAGCGGCAAAGGTTTGCCGGTCGATAAGAGCCGCAGAACCACATCCTCGTTTTGTCCTGCCGTTGGAATGGTAGCGACCCGAAGTTCAATATCCAAAGGGGCGAAACGCCTGAATTTGATCTTTCCGTCCTGAGGAAGACGTCTTTCGGCAATATCCAGGTCTGACATGATCTTAATACGAGAGACAATGGCTCGCTTATAAGTGTAAGGGAGGGTCTGGTAAACCTGGCATGAACCATCTACCCTGACCCTGATTAAGGCATTGGCCTTCCCCTGGCGTGGTTCGATGTGGATATCCGAAGCACCACGATTGTAGGCATCAATAATTATTTTGTTGACAATTTGGACAATGGCACTGTCCTCTTCAGTCATGCTTGCAATTTCTTCATCGTATTCTTCATCATCAGATGCCAGTTGGCCCAGGATATCCTCAATACTGTCAGAATCATTCAATAGTTCTGTCCTTTTTACATCAAAGAACAGGTTTATCATGTCGTAGATATCTTCTTTGAGGGCTACGCAGTATTCAAATCCCCTGGCCGGAATGAGCCTTTTAATAGCATCCCTTGCTGGCAGGGAGTTGGGGTTCTCCATAGCCACGACAACCTTACCATCCGATTTGACAATTGGAACAAAGGCATTGTGCTTCAGATAGCTCACCCTGAGGCCTTTCAACAACTCACCAGGGATGACCATCTTCTCGTCATATGGAATGAAACGGGTTTTGAAAAAACCTGCCAGGGATTTTCCAATATTATCCCTGGAGACATGAAAATCAGTTATAAGGACGGAAGCCACCGATCTTTTGGCCTTTCTTGCCCGTGAAATTGCCTCGTTCAGGTCCTTGCTGCTGATAATGTTGTTGGTGATGAGAAAATCGAACTTTGTAGGCTTTGCCTTTTGAGCAACTTGCTGGTTTTTAAAGAAGGCCACCCCCAGGACCTTTGCAATATCCAGAACCGAAGTTTGGTCTTCCGCTGTAAAGGGCTTTCCTTTCTTTTTATTGATCAACTGTATAACGCCTAAGAGATATCTATTGTACGTGACAGGGGCTGTAAGTATCTGGGTCGTTTTATATCCTGTCTTTTGATCCCAGCTCTTGTCAAATTTCAATTTAGGGTTGATGCGTTCGAGTTCATACTCATCATAGACATCAAGGACGTTCACCACCTTGCCGGAGGCAGCACAGTACCCGGCAATACTCTGTTTATCAACAGGGACCCGGATTTCGCTGATTTCGTCCCCAGTCTTAATCCTTGAAACAATCTGTTTTCTGGTGCCATCAACCACATAGATAGTAATCCTGTCAGCGTCAAAGAGACTCAGGATTTCACCTTGAAGGTTCAGCAGGATTTCATTTGTATCGTTCGCTGAATGTATCCTGTTGGTAATACTGTTCAGGTTTTTTTGATATTCGAGCTGTTGCTCAAGGGATTTCTTATTTGCATCATTGTCAGATACTTTTTTTGGTAAGCCAGCCATAATTCAAACTATCCAAAATACGTCAAGTGTGGGTACGTAAAGGGGAATTGTTTTTGATTCTAAAAGATTTATGAGAATATGCAACATAATTATTTGCGGAAACAAACGGGATTATATAAAATTACGCAGCAGTTTTATGGCTGGTTGGAATTTTGAAATGCTGGGCTTGAATAAAAAGCGATTAGAAAAAGTGTAATCGTTCACCGCTCGTTCGCATCGCTCTCTTGAGGCGCAAAGAACGCGAAGTTAAATTATTTTCTCTGCGGCCTCAGCGGCTTTGCGGTGAACTATTACGAAAAGGGAAGATATCATGTTGATTGACAGTCACGCTCATCTGGATATGAAAGATTTTGACGAGGACCGCAGCAAAGTCCTTGAGAGGGCCAAAAGAGGCGGCATCACCCATATCGTCACCATTGGAATAGATCTGGACAGCTCATCTGCTGCCCTAGATCTGGCCCGAAAATACGACTTTATTTATTCAGCAATAGGGTATCATCCCCACAACGCCGATGAGTGTAATCCCCAGGCCCTGGATAAGCTGGCTCAAATGGCATCGGAACAGAAAGTTGTGGCCTGGGGAGAGATCGGGCTTGACTATTACCGTGGTTATTCCTCTCCGGACGAACAACTAAAGATGTTTCTGCGCCAGCTTGAGATTGCCCATGACTTGAATTTGCCGGTGATTATTCATGATCGTGAAGCCCACAGTGATGTCCTCAAAATTCTTAAAAGAATGGGAAAAGGAGAGAGAAAGGGCGTCATACACTGTTTTTCCGGAGATACTGATCTGGCCTTCGCGTTAATTGAACTGGGATACTATATTTCAATTCCCGGCACCGTGACATACAAGAAGGCATCTCAGATTAAGGATGTTGCCGCCAGCCTCCCGCTCCAATGCATACTTGTAGAAACCGATGCCCCATTCCTGGCACCAATACCCAAAAGAGGAAAGAGAAACGAACCGTTGTTTGTTACCTTTACGGCACAGGAAATTGCCCGGCTCAGAGGTATTGAGTTTGATGAAGTGGCCCTGCAAACCTCAACAAATACCAAAACCCTTTTCGGGATTCCGTAAAAGGGATAAAGTACAATGGTAATCGTTCACGGGTTCACAGGTTTCCCGCTTACAGCGGGAAACTTGTGAACGCTTACCATTTTATTTTTATTTCTTAAACTCCGGCTTTCTTTTCTCCAAAAATGCTGAGATCCCCTCTTTCGCAGCTTCAGTGCAGGCACTCTCACCAAATCCCTTATAGCCGATCTC
>JAUUWD010000089.1 GCA_030589225.1 Desulfobacteraceae bacterium
ATACTGATAAAGCCTTTTGTATATAGAGAGATAAAGCAAGATCCGTTAAGATTGGTAAAATGAGGTTTTAAAACATGTATGCAGGTAGGCGACGTCCGGAGACCATAAGCAAGAAAAAAAGAAGTTTTTTTGCTAATGGAGTAGTGTTTTTTCTTGACTTACTTTCTCATAGGCTCCTCTGGAGGGGAACCGACGATTTTCTGGGGTCCAATGAAGAGGACCAGGGGCTGTGCTTTAAGCAAAGCTCAAAGCACAAAAAAGCCTTTATGCGCCTCAGGCGCATTGATCCCGATGTGTGACTGGTGTGGGTCAGTGAGTGACCAGAACCAACGCCCCCTCTTTTACGCACTTTGATTTTCTCGCTTGCCCTTGTGACACATTACTATAGTATCCATAATAACGTACTATTTCCTGGCCCTTACTGGGGACATAGCACGTTCATCTCGTGGTTGGATCCTTGGCCCGCAAACAATTCTTAGATGTAGCAGGAATTTATGGAATTAAGGAATTGGAATAGGGAAGGGTGGAGAGAATATGAACAGGGAAGGAGAGAAAAAGATAGAATGCGGAATCTAGCGCTCCAGTATTCAGGAAAAAGGTGATTACAAACAGGAATTAACTAACTTACCATTGAAAGGAGTTACCTATGTCTTATGAAACTATTATCTATGAGGTGGAAAAAAACATTGCCATAATTACACTGAACAGACCTCAAGTCTTCAATGCTATTAATCCCACAGTGATAGCAGAGATGAAAGACGCCCTGGAAAAAATCGCTGCCGATCAATCCATAAAGGTCCTTATCCTGACAGGAGCTGGAGGTAAGGCCTTTGTTTCAGGGGCGGACATAGCTACAATGAAAGACTTTAGCCCTTTGGAACAGAGATTTTTCTCAAGGCAAGGCCATGAACTCCTTTTTCAGTTGGAGGCCCTTCCAATACCGGTAATTGCCTGTGTCAATGGCTTTGCCCTTGGAGGAGGAGCAGAGATATCAATGGCGTGTGATTTTACATATGCTGCTGATTCTGCCAAGTTCGGTCAGCCTGAGATAAACTTAGGGATTATTCCCGGCTTTGGCGGCACCCAGAGGTTATCTCGCTTGGTGGGTAAATCAATGGCCAAAGAACTGTGTATGACCGGAGTAATGATCAGCGCTCAAGAGGCCAGGGATATTGGCCTTGTGAACAAGGTATTTCCAAAAGAAACTTTGTGGGAAGAGACAATGACGGTTGCAAAGTTGCTGGCATCAAAAGGTAAAGTGTCTATAAGGGCCGTCAAAGATACCATCGAAAGGGGTTACGACCAGGATCTGAGGGCTGGCTGCTACATGGAGATCGATGCATCTGCTATCTGCTTTGCCAGTGAGGATGCCAAAGAAGGAATGGGGGCTTTCTTAGAAAAAAGAAAGGCCGAGTTCAAAGGAGAACTTTCATAAATTGAGCGTGTCTAATACTATTTTAGTTAATGCTATCAACGGATTCCAAGCATACATGTTACGAGCTGTCCCCCGTAGGGGGAAACCAGATGAGGACTATCTATTTCCCGGTTTAGATGACTGTTGTCAGCAATTTCCTGCATCCCTATTCTGTTATGGGGATTGAACTTTTCTGGCCTGTTGATTGAGATAATAGCTATGGTTTTTCCTCAATCCAGTTGAATATGTTTGTACATAGTCTTTCCTTGAACCTAATACTGGTAAAAACCACGTCCGGTTTTCCTCCCTAAATGGCCGGCCCGGAACATCTGTCTTGTCAGTGGGGCCGCCAGGAATCGATCACCATATTCATTGCGCAAAATATCCATAATCTTCAGGTGAACATCAAGCCCAATCAGATCCAGTAGCTTTAAGGGTCCCATGGGCATATTTGCAGTATGAATCATTCCTTTGTCTACCTCTTCAGGGGGGTTGCCATCCATGACCGCCAGTACAGCTTCATTGATATATATACTCAGTAACCGGCTGTTGATAAAACCTGCATAGTCAAGGGCTAAACATGGAATCTTACCAATGCTTTCCACGAAGTTCACTGTTGCCTGAACAGTTTCAGGAGATGTCATCAGCCCCTTGATGACCTCTACCCCCTTCATTACAGGCACAGGATTCATGAAATGTATCCCTATGACCATGTCGGGTCTCTCTGTGGCCGCTGCAATCGATGTAATGGGAAGAGATGAAGTATTTGTTCCCATTATGGCATGAGTTGGACATAAATCATTCAGTTTCTGGAATGTTTCAATCTTGAGCGCCAGGTCCTCCGGAATAGCCTCCACAACCAGATCTGATTCCTGTACTACCTCGAAGTCTGTGGTCGGTGTTATTCGGGAGATAATGGCTTCGCTTTCCTCTGGAGTCATTTCCCCTTTCTTAGTAAACCTCCCGAGACTTTTCTTTATGCTCTCCAATCCCTGCTCCAAGATAGCCTGGGCAACATCCACCATATAGACCAGATACGGTCCGGCTGCAGCTATGGTTTGGCTAATACCATTACCCATGATCCCGGCACCTAATACAGCAACGGTTCTAATTTTAGGATCCATGTTATGATCTCCTTTCTTAATAGCTATTTTACGTGTGTAAGCCCCTATTTATCCTATTGCCTGGCCGGTCGGATAAGACGGACTCTAAGGCCATAGAAATTTGATAGCACTTGCCGTTGTCAATCCTTTTGTCTTGGATTGTAGTCGTTAATACCTTTGAGCCGGTCACCTCTCCTTCAACAAATGTAATGTCGTCTTTCTTAATCTCAGGAGGTCTCGCGTCAAAGCAGACAACTTCGGCGCCTCGGTTTGTGAGGGCTTCGAGAAAAAGGGATATAGATTCTTATAGAATATATTCCCCACAAATACTCTGTTAAAGCCTTCACTTATCTTCTGCAGCCCCAGGCCTTTTTTCCATACAGGAACCGTCATCCATAGGGTCCCCTGGTCATTCTTAAAGCGATTTCTGGTCAGCCAGGTAGTGCCCCTGGGGAACTGGGCCTCATCAAGAATGACAAAGATATCCGAGAGAAACGCCTTAAGAAAAAAGCCCGGAAATGAAGAGAAATAGGGCTGGCTGGTTGATAAAATCATCTCATATGGTCATAAATGATTTGAGTGCTGCTGATAAAGATTAAGCCTTTTAATATAATGCTGAGGCTCATGGCATAAGGCTTACGGCTCATGGGGTGGTGTATGCCTTATGCCATATAACCTCTTTGGGCACTTTAGTCAATCAGTTGTATGATCCTTCTGGAGGTGTATTCGGCCACATCGGCGAGCCCGTCAATCGGCATAAAGGCAGGGGCATTTGCAGAAAAAAGGCAGGTGCAGGATGCGGGAAACTCTTCATCGGGGAGGTAAAAGATATAGCAGAGGGCGATCTTTGGTAAAGGATAGATTACAAAGGAAAAATCTCCTGTCACGCCTTCCGGGGGCAATTGGCCATTAAATAGATCAAGTATGAAACCCTGGACCTCCCTGATTCTGGACACATAAGGGATCAGAACTCGTTCGCTGTTAACGGTAAAGGCGTTCTGATAGGGCATACTGCCGGGCAGATCCCTGAAGGCCTTAAGCGGTTCGATATGGACAGGGTCAGGACCGACATGGATTGCGTAGAGGGAGATAAGCAGGCCTTCCGTCCCTTTTGCCGGTTTTCCGGAGAGATTTATCCCCTCAGGCCCCAGACAGCAGTCCTCACCAAAGGCCCTGAAATGGAACAGATTGTCCTTTTGAACGGCTGGGAGCCGCGTATCCAGATTCTCAGGCCGGTTATTATAGAGGCTGTGAAGGTTCTTGCGGAGGAGTTTTTCGTAGTTGGAGGTCATGGGTTATTTTTTAAGCGGGGATTAGGCGGGATATGTGCACCATGGAGATGCCCGATTCCTTGAGGACTCTTTTAAAAGATTCGATTGCCCTGGCTGTTTCCGGATATGGGTGCCCGATCCCGATAGCATGCCCGGATCTCATGGCATGTTTCTTGAGCTTATAGAGCTGGGAGAGAATATCGGTTTCCACCGGATAATTGTCCAGAAAGACATTTCTGCAGGCAGTGGCTATATTAAGCCTTCTTGCGGTCTTATATGCCATCGAACGGCTTGTAGTAAGGCTGTCGACAAAGAAGAGCCCCTTCGTCTTTATGACCTTAAGCGCCTCTTTCATCTCTTTCTGGCAGGCCGTGAACCTTGAGCCCATGTGGTTGTTGAGTCCTGTCACAAAAGGGACATCAGAGATATTTTTTTCCATAATCCTGACGATCTTATTGGCTTCATCTCCCACATATACGGCTCCCGGGCCCGGGTCAAGATGTGGGTCAAGGGGTTCCATGGGCTGGTGGAGCATGATTTCATGGCCATGAGTATGGATCTCCTCTGCCAAAACACGGGACTTGGCGAGTCTCGGCAGGACGGCGAAGGTCAGGGGGGCCCCAATTTCTAGAAAGCTTCTTAACCGGGATCGGCTGAATCCGATATCGTCAATGATAAGGGCTATTCTGGGTTGATTAATGGAGTTATCAGCGGCAAGGGCCCTTGAGAAATAATTCAAACCCAAAAGGCTTCCAGTAAAAAAAATGGCGCTTTTACACAAAAACTTCCTTCTATCCATCAACTCGCTATCTTTTGCCATGGACTCACCTTGTAGCAGGAAGTATCTTGATAGAACTGTCCTTTTATACAACCCTTTGTGGTTTACGTCAAGGAAAAATACAACATATTGTATTTTATACGGATTAGGTCCTCTATCCGGAAGGGTTAAAGGGGGAAAGAGTCTTGTGCTTAGTTTTTAGCGGAAATACAGCATGTTGCGGTGTTGGTTTTTACGCCAGTTTTTCGGTAGCTGAGCGAAAAGCCCATTCAGCAGGGAAGAAATACATTTTGCGGCAACTGGATTTCGCGGGAAAAAACGAAATAGATAACCTGTTGTCAAAATTTTTTTTGATTCAGGGTCTATATCTGAGGCCGTATCTAAAAGGGGTATTGAGTAGATTGCCTTATCTTTACTCAGATTTTTTATGCAAACCGGTCTCGTACAGGGGATGATAAAATATATCATCGCCAAGCAGTAATAATCGATCAATGGCGCCTATTTTTTTTCTTACAAACCACCATACAAGGTCATGGCCGATCCCGAGAATTTTATTGAATGGGCAGACATTACTGTAGTAGCCCCGCCAGAGGCGGACAGGCTCCATATCTTACCATCTGCTCCCCTTTATCAGGTATATGAGAAGACATAGCAGCGAGTGCTTGCATCCCGCCTTTTGGCGGGGCCATTCTAGGGGGATCATAGTAGAGATTGGCATAGAAATATGGCCACTACAACCAAAAGGAGTACAGTTCTGGTGAGCCAATTTAACTTTTTAATGAGATATCCCTCAATTGCAATAACGAAAAAGATAAGGCCAATCATGGTCGTAAGTCCGGAACCAATGATCGCAAGTGGCTCCCCAATTAGCAGTAGTTGAGGGCTGTAAGCAAAGAGGAAGGGAATAACAAATGCCGCAAATCCCATCCTAAAAGCAGCAAACCCAGTTTTGGTCGGATCCGATCCGGCAAGTCCCGAAGCTGAATAGGCAGCTAAAGCCACCGGTGGAGTGATCGGTCCGATGCAACAGAACATGAACAGAAACATATGCGCGACCAAGGGCGACAGACCCACCTCTGTTAATGAGGGAACAATCAATGCTGCTAGGATGATGTATGCGGCTGTGGGGGGCATGGCAAAGCCAAGTAAAATGCCACTTAGCATTGAGAATAGGAGGACCAAGAATCTACCGCCCCCCGCGAGCGTCAATAACTCCGAGGAGACCCGAAAGCCCAAACCCGTCAGGGAAATGATTCCATAAATTATTCCAGCCGCCGCACAGGCTACGGCCACAGGTATGGCTTTTTCCGTGGCATCTGCCAAGGCTTCCAAAATATCAGTAATGGTCATCCGCGTAAGTTTTCTGAGCATGGCCAAGGCTACCAAGGAGATGATTGACCAAAAGGCGGCCCACATGAGGCTCCACCCGCTGAGCAACAACCCAATCAGAATGAGCACAGGGGGAATTAAATGGCCGTAGTTCTTGAGCGTAATAAACAAGTCCGGAATTTGTGCTTTACTCAATGCCGGAATATCAGTCTTAACCGCCCTTAAATAAACCGTTGACATCAATGAAACGTAGAATAAGAAGGCAGGTACTGCCGCTGCTATGGCCACAGAAATATAGGGCATCTCCACGTATTCGGCCATTATAAATGCGCCAGCACCCATTATGGGAGGTGTAAACATGCCTGCTGTTGATGCGACTGCTTCTATGGCCGCTGCTATATGTTTTTTGAAGCCAATCTGCTTCATGAGAGGTATGGTAAAACTCCCCGTTGTAACAACATTTGCCACGGGGGAACCTGACATCATTCCAAAAAAGGCGCTGCTCATAACGGATGTCAGGGCCGGTCCACCCCTTATTCTTCCTACAGCCGCAAAACTCAGGTCCATAAACCATTTTTCCCCGCCAGTCTTGAGTAGGAAAGCTCCAAAAATCACAAACAACATCACATAACTTGCAGCTATGTACATGGGTAGGCCATAGATGCCGGTGGTATCCCAAAATAAAAATGAGG
>JAUUWD010000176.1 GCA_030589225.1 Desulfobacteraceae bacterium
TCTCACTGGCCTCGCCGCATTATTGAAGAATGTCATGCCCGATTGTGCCGTGACAACAGCACAGTCAGGAATCGAAGGTATTGAAAAGGCAAAGGCAGAGTTTCCAGATACGATTCTCCTTGATATCGAGATACCTGAAATAGAAGGATTTGAGGTAATAAAGAGGCTTAAATCCGATGAAAACACAAAAGATATCCCTATCATACTTGCGGGTGGAACCATAGATTCCAAAAGCCATGCTAAAGGATTAGAGCTTGGCGCTAACTCTTTTCTTGAAAAATCCATTGATGAAAATGTACTGGTCGCGCAAATTAATGCCTCGCTACGAATGAAAAAAGCAGAAGATCTTTTGCGCGAAGAAAAGGAAAAACTTGAGGCTTTACTTCGACGAACACAAAAGAACGAGGCAATCAGTGCGCTCACAGGAGGCATTGCCCACGACTTCAACAATATTCTCACTGCCATCCTTGGTTACACTGAGATAGCAATGGGCCGCACCCAACAGGAGACCCCAATACATACGAATTTGGAGGAAGTGCTCAAGGCGGGATATCGGGCACGAGATCTGGTGAAGCAGTTGCTCACTTTCAGCCGGCAAACCGATCAGGACAAAAAGCCGTTGCAAGTCAGTCTTGTAGTAAAGGAGGCCCTCAAAATGCTCAGGGCGGCCCTGCCCACTACCATTGAGATCCGCCAGGATATCAAAAACGGCTCCGGAAAGGTTATGGCCGACCCGACCCAGATCCATCAAATGTTGGTGAATCTATGCACTAACGCGGCCCGCAGCATGGATGAGAAGGGAGGCATACTGGAAGTAATCCTGTCCGACATTGAGCTTGATTCTCGCTTCACAGATCAGCACCAGGACTTAAAGCCTGGACCCTATGTAAAACTAACGGTAAGCGACACTGGGCATGGAATATCCCGCTCAACTATCCAGAAGATCTTCGATCCCGGTTTTACATCAAAAGCAGGAGAAAAGGGATCCGGTATAGGGCTTACAGTGGTTCACGGAATAGTTAAAAACCACGGCGGAACGCTCACTGTGTATAGTGAGCATAACAGAGGAACAACTTTCAATATATTTCTCCCCAGCATTGTGGAAGAGGGTTCGCAGGACATCGACCTTGCCACGTCGCTTCCCAGGGGAAACGAGCGAGTGCTTTTTGTAGACGATGAGCACGTCCTGGCAGATCTTGGCGAACATATGCTCAAGCCTTTGGGTTATACAGTAACAACTAAGACGAACAGCATCGAGGCACTGGAAATCTTCAGGGCACAGCCACAGAGTTTCGACCTTGTGGTTACCGACATGACCATGCCGGACATGACTGGCCTTGAGCTTGCCGGAAAACTACTTCAAATCCGAGCCGACCTCCCCATTATTCTTTGTTCAGGATTCAGTGAGATGGTCACCCATGACAAGGCCAGGGCCACAGGGATTCGAGAATTTGTCATGAAACCTATTGATCTTAGCGAAATGGCCAAAATTGTCCGCAGGGTGTTGGATAAAAAGGCCCCCGATGGTGAAACACAGTGACACATATCTTGATTATTGATGATGAGGAACCGATCCGGGCACTCATCGGACAGATACTTGAATCGGATGGCCATAATTGCATCCTTGGCGCCAGCGCATCAGAGGCCCGTGAAAATTTAAAGGACCGGCGTTTTGATTCGATCCTTTGCGATATAGACATGCCCGGGGAGTCAGGGCTCGATTTCATTCGCTACGCCGTATCGGAATATCCGGATACAGCGGCGGTCATGGTGACCGGCATGGATGACCCAATGACCGCAGATTCTGCCCTGGAAATTGGCGTTTATGACTACATCATAAAACCATTCAACCGAAATGGCGTGCTCATCAGTGTAGCCAATGTGCTTAGACGCCGGCAGCTTGAGATTGATAATCGGGCTTACCGTGAAAGTTTGCAAAAAATGGTGTTGGAGCGCACGGCTGCACTACAGGATAGCATGGAAAAACTTGGAAAGGCCCTGGAAGGCAGTATCCTGGCCATAGCAAGCACTGTCGAAACAAGGGACCCATATACGGCAGGTCATCAACAGCGTGTGGCGGATCTTGCCCGCGCCATTGCCAAAGAAATGGGTCTTCCTGATGATCAAATTTATGGTATCCGCATGGGCGGAGTAATTCATGATCTCGGCAAAATATCTATCCCGGCTGAGATCCTGAGCAAACCAGGCCGCATAACTGAGATCGAATTCGATCTGATCAAAACGCACCCGCAGGTAGGTTACGACATACTGAAAACCAATGAATTTCCGTGGCCAATCGCCCAAATGGTACTTCAACATCACGAAAGGATGAACGGTTCAGGGTATCCTGCGGGATTGTCCGGTGAAGGGATTCTCTTAGAATCCAGGATCTTGGGTGTGGCCGATGTTGTGGAGGCCATGGCCTCCCATCGACCCTACCGGCCTGCCTTAGGCATTGACAAGGCATTAAAGGAAATCTCCAGGAACAAGGGCTCGCTCTATGACCGTGAAATTGTTGAGGCGTGTCTAAAACTTTTTGAGGAGAAAAGGTTTGAGTTCGATTAGGCGTTTAAGACCTGGGAGCTTCTCATCCTGGAGTTTATCTCAAGCTTTTCCAAAGACAGTTTGATGGCATCTCTGGCCTTACTTTTTTTGCGCATGTAATCTTTAAAGAATGCCGTCACTTCATCTTCTCTTCCAAGGCCACACACCGGGATAATCCCCGCAATGACCCTTTCATAATGCAGTGGGTGGAACTGTTCGACAGCATTCAACTGCGACCTAAACCAATCCCACATATGGGGTACCGCATTCGGGTTGGCAGTCATTGATACTATGGGGACAAATTTATTCCGGCCTGGCACTCTGCCCAGGATATATTGCTGGGCCCTTTGAATCAGTTTTTTTTCACGAAAGCACCCCAAGGCCACCAGGATATTCATCCTATCATGTTCACTTTCAGATGTATTGAATCTCGTCTCAAACCAGTCAAACTCCTTGTCATCACCATTCAAGGCCCCCACCTGCATGATACTTTTTACAATATCCGGATGGATGGTCTCGTTGCGCATTAAGGATGTAAACTTCCTAAGAGCCATGTCTTCAACATCTTTCGAACCATACAGCACAGCATGCAAAATGATCTGGTCTCTCAGAATAGATCTGGTGTGTTTTTCATTTGCCCCCGGCTCATATCCAATATGTGCAAGCACGCTTTCAAGGAACGGTTTACCGAATGATGCAACCTTCTCTCGTTGAACATTTTCTAATACCAGGTATGCATGAAACAGGTTTCCCGCAATCCCTATGAGGGGAAGAAAATCGTCTTCCTGTGTATAAATGGAAAGAAAACTCAGATAATCATCAATGGAAGCATCACCACTTTTAACCAGTGCATAGAGGTCATTTTGAAGGCCCCATCTATCCTCTGACGGCAATTCCCTTCTTGATACACGGTTGCCAAGCTCCTGCATATTTCTTTCATCATTATACTTGACCCTGAAAAATCCAGCTTGCCTGTCATTGACTTTGTACGAAATCACATGCCTTCCAATATCAATGACCCCCTGTTTACTGTCAAGAAGGGTTGTTATTGATCCTGTTTCACCATTTCCATAAAAGACTCTTACAGTGATAGGTATGAACCATTCCTGATCATATTCATTCGGCAGGTAGGTGAACCTTTTCTGTGTGATCATAAGCTTCTGCCCGTCTCTTTTCACTTCGACAATGGGAAATCCCGGTTGTTCAATCCAGCTTTTCATGATCCTGGTTACGGGTTTATCTGAGACTTCTTCAAATGATTCCCACATTGAGGAGCTTGACGCACAGGCATATTCATTCATTTTCAAGTAATATTTGAGACCTTCTTTAAAGCTATCATCCCCTATATATTCCTTGATGTACCTAAGTATACTCGCACCCTTGTTATAAATAATTGGGGCAGTGCTGGTGTTAATGACCACATGCTCGCCTCCTGGAATCTCTATGGGAAATGTTTCGTGTAATGCGTCACGTTCAAGGGCTATGTCGGTTTGGCCGTTCAGAAACTGCTCCCAGATATCCCACTCAGGATGGTAGTACGCCACAGCGCCATACCCAAAATATGTGGCAAAGCTTTCGTTTAACCAGAGGTACTTCCAATCAGAAGGCGTGACCAAATTCCCAAACCATTGATGCACGATCTCATGCGCAACAACCTCACATATCCTTTCCTCACCTGCCCTGGACGTAATTTCCGGAAAATGGAGAAGCAAGTTTTCCCGGAATGTAATTGCACCCCAGTTCTCCATTGCACCAAAAGCGAAATCCTGGATGGCAATCAGATCAAGTTTTGGAAGGGGGTATTTTGTCCCAAAGTTATCTTCACAGAAGTCTAAGGATTTTCTGCCGAATTCGAGACCGAATCCGGCATATTCTGTCATTCCGGGCATTGTTGCTGCACGAACAAGAACTTTCCCGGGGTCTTCAATGAACTCAAACTCACCTACTCCGAAGAAAAGCAGATATGTGGACATCTTAGGTGTCTGCTGGAATTTGACGAGCTTCCTCCCGTCTCCTAAAGGCTGTTCTTCGCTTATTGGTTGGTTGGATATGGCCGCCAGGTTTTCATCAATTATCATTTCAATATCAAATATTGCTTTCTTTTCCGGATGGTCAAAGCAGGGAAACGCCCTTCGCGCGTCACTTTCCTCAAACTGGGTCACTGCAATGTATCTTACCTTCCCCTCGCTTTTGTACTGACTTCTGTAAAACCCGGCCATCTTGTCATTTATGTGGCCCACGTAATCTATCATCAGTGTGATGTTGCCTGCCATTTCCTTGGGAAGGGATACTGTCACCTCTTCTTTCGTAGGATTCACATAAAACGGACAATCCACAAAACTGTCACCCACCCGCACC
>JAUUWD010000324.1 GCA_030589225.1 Desulfobacteraceae bacterium
CTCCATGAGCCCCAATTCCGGGAGATGGCTGAGAAACTGGATGGCTATGATCTGAGTTTGTGCGGAAAAATGGTTTTTCCACAACAATAAACCCTATGATATGTAAATGACAAAATTAACCCTTACAATTCTACCGGACCAATTTGCCGTTTGTCGGCTCTCTCCGGATGATGATATTCCAGTTTGGAGTCGCAATGAGGAATTCTATTCCATTACACGTTCGAGAGATGAACTTTCTATAGTTTGCTTGAGTAAAGATGTTCCTGAGAATATCCGGGCCGAATGTGATTGGAGAGCACTAAAAGTTAGAGGGCCGCTGGATTTTTCTTTGACCGGAATTCTTGCCGCGGTCGTCAATCCACTTTCAGAGGAAAAAATCCCTATTTTCGCAATTTCAACGTATGACACTGACTATGTATTTGTCCGAGAAGATTCTCTATCTCAAGTTGTTGCCATCCTAAGTGAAGAAGGGCATTTAATAGACCAACCTGCACGGCAGGACGCTTGATTTAATCAGGCAAAAGAATTTTTGTATAGCCGGGAAAGCCTTTGCTGTAAAGGCCCTCAGAAGAATGAACGGCGATTGAACTTTTTACAACGTGTTTGGTTCCGGCGTATCCTGCTTAAGAATTTAAAGATTGAGGGATTTGGAGATTGAGTTTCTTATCTGTGAAATTCTGTCTACTTTATGTGAATAGACGGAGCGAAGCGACTCCTTAACTTCCCCGGTGCAAGCGGGATAAATAGGCACTTCAAACCCTGGCCCAGACCTGGTTTTAAAAGGCCAGTGTCAAAGAAGGCCAATTATGAGTTGTTCTTAAGGCCTATAACTACTCCAAGTGTGTCGCGCCAGGGCAGGCTTTAGTTCACTTTAGGCACTTTTCCGGTTTATCCGGGTTAGGGCTTATGTTCGTGTGGCACAGTGCCATGAGGATGTCTGTGGTAATGGGGATGTACATATACTTCTTCGTCAACAAGGATCTTTCCATTTCTCATTTCACAAATGGAATCTGTTGTCTCGGAGAGAAAATCTATTTCATGGGAGATCAATATAAAGGAGAGATCGAGTTGAGATAGCGCCTCCATGAGCCTGGCTTTAGTATTATCATCGAGGCCGTTACTCGGTTCGTCAAGGAGCAGGATTTCAGGTTCCATGGCCAGCACCGTGGCCAGGGAGACCAGTTTTTTCTCTCCCCCGGACAGCTTATAAGTTACCCTGTCTTCAAATCCGGAAAGACTCAAAAGTTCCAATGTCTTTTGAGCAATGGCCTTAGCCTCTTCCTGTGACCTCCCCAGATTTAAAGGCCCAAAGGCTACATCTTCCAGGACTGTGGGGCTGAATAACTGGTCATCAGCATCCTGAAAAAGCAGGCCGATTCTCTCACGAACACTCCTGAAGTCTCTTTCTCCATTAACTTGCCTGCCAAAAATCTCAATTGTTCCGGAGGAGGGTTTTAGGAGCCCCATGATAATGTGAAACATGGTGGTTTTTCCGCTCCCGTTTGGCCCGATCAAGCCCAGCCGGTCACCCTGATGGAACTGAAGATTAAGTTTATCAAGGACCTTGGAGCTTCCAGGATAGGCGAAAGAGATATCAGAAAGATTGATAATTAGGTTATTTTGGTCCATTCCAGAACACCCAATCCAAAGATTACCACTGCCATAATAACCGACCAGGTCCAATCAAACAATGACATTGAAAATTCGCGAAGGCAATAGAATTTTCCTTTGAATCCACGGCAGAGCATGGCCTGGTGCACCCGCTGCGCCCGTGCCGAGGCCCGGACAAATAGCATTCCTATGAGGTACGCGTACGTTCTGTACGTATGTGCGTTGGTACCGGGGCGAAAACTACGAATTTTGGCTGACCTTGAAAGTCGCTGGTACTCCTGGTCTATTAAAAATATATCGATAGGTTAGCAGGAAAAGATGAACTATTTTATCAGGAATGTACAGGCGGTTCATGGCGTGGCCCAACGTGGCAATGGACATGGAGGCAATTAGAGAGATAAAGGCCAGCAGGATGGCGTTCGATTTGAGTGTGATCTGCGCAGAAAGAATTACGCCTTCACGGGTGACTGCAAGGGGGCCGAGGTAGAACAATGGTTTACCCTGAAAGGTCAGAGGCAATACCAACCAGAAAAAAAGGATTAAGCCATTTACAACCGCCAATCTCTTGGCGACCTCCTGGACGTTTAAGCGTGCCAGGACAATCAGGATGATTGAGAAACCCAGGGCAGCGAACAGGGTAGGGAACCTGGAAGAAAGTGCCACAATGAAGGAGTAGAGTATCGCGAAAATAACCTTGAGTCTCGGGTCAAGGCGGTGAATCAGCGAATCTCCGTCTGAAAAGGGTTCCTCTATCATGGCTTTGACAAGTCCTTCGTTTTACGACGATAGTGGAAATAGCTGGCAACCCCCACAAGGCCCAGTATGTAGCCGATACCGCCTAAGATGTCCTTTACTGTGGGGCCATGTTCCTGGGATTCTGCAAGTTTCTTCATAACAGGTTTGAGTTTTTTGTCCAGGGCCTTTTCAAATGCCAGTTGAATATCATCAGGGCTGAGGTTGGTCACAGAAACTGACTGGGTCTGCTTGTCCGGTTTTTTTGCAATCGTTGACTGGTTTGTGGTTATTTCGGACGTTTCGGAGGCAATCCCCTGTATCTCTTCCAGTGGGACTGTCCATTCGGCGCGATGTCCCATTCCAGCCAGCAGGACGATCTTCATGGCTGTTTTTTCTGGGATCTTGAAAGAAAATTCCCCTTGTTCATTTGTTTTTCCTTTGAGAAGACGATTTTCTTGCAGGTCATAAACCGTAATGTCGCCTTTCTTGACCCTCTTTCCACCGCTGAATTTGCTCTCAGTATAAACCGTGTCCCCTTCCACCCAGGCAAAAATCATGACTTTATGGGCGCTCGCAGAACCGACCACAAGAAACGAAAGTACTGAAAAAATTAAAAAAACAAGGATACTCTTAGTCCATCTACTATTGGCAACCATGATAGTAC
>JAUUWD010000112.1 GCA_030589225.1 Desulfobacteraceae bacterium
TGGATATTGCTTAACTAAAGGCAGTATTGTTTGTTATGTTCATATTATCCATGGATTCGAAAGGGAGGTGTTAGTGTCTTTTTTTGTTTCATGGCAAATGAAATTGAAACAGTGGTATGGAGGACCCTATCAAGACAGTAAGCGTGTAGAAGGTGAAATGGCTTTGGATTGGTCTTGAAGAAAAGGGTGATACCAAATTGAAAAGGAGCTTATCATGTCATTGACAGATCTTCTTAATATCGTGCCCGGCTATCCTTTATTGTCCATTTTGATATGGTTTGTGGTTGCTGTTGCCATGCTGTATTTTGCTCGATACCCTGCTCATCGCGCCATCAAATCGTTAAGTCGTGTTATCCATAACGGCATGCGGCTGGCCTCCAGATCAGTACTGTTAGCCGAAGAACGGTTGGTACACCGCAATAAAGAAGTCCTGCTTGCTGCTGGAAGAGAATCAGTGGAACGATTGATTGAGCGCGAATTTCAAAGAGTGGATGCGGTTGTCAAGCGGGATCTGAGCGGTTATCCGGCGCTTCAGCATACTTTGGCGGAACAGATTACCCGTATTGACGAAGACTACAGAGAAAGTGCCGAGTTACCGCCGCCCCCACCGACCTGGGTAAATGCGGTAAAGGCGATTGCCAAAATCCCCTTTAACAACGATCCGACAGTGGCAAATATATTCAAAGAGATCCACAAATCAATCACGAAACAATATAAAAGCACTATGGATGAATACCGAAAGAGTACGGGTGCCCGCCATGCTTTATTAAGGCAGATGATGCCCTATTGGCGTAAGCTCACACAAACTCTGGACCAGGTGGGTAAAAAAATAACTGGTTTGCAGGAGCGTGCCACGGTTATCGATCACAGAATGGAAGACTACGAAGAAATCAGGGCGAAAACGAACAAGGCGGAACGGATGTTGGAATCATCCAGTATGACCCAGTTTTTTATCTCAGGCCTTGTACTGCTCATTGCCTTTGGTGGTGCGGTAATAAACTTCAATTTAATTGCATTACCCATGTCGGAAATGGTAGGAGGCGGAAGCTATATCGGTCAATTTAAGACGTCGAATGTAGCTGCGCTGGTGATAATTCTGGTAGAGGTTGCCATGGGGCTCTATCTGATGGAATCGCTGCGAATAACGAAATTATTCCCTGTTATCGGCTCAATGGATGACAAAATGCGCAGGAGGATGATCTGGGTCACGTTCAGCATCCTGTTGATTCTGGCCTGTGTTGAGTCGGCACTTGCCTTTATGCGTGACCGGATTGCGGCCGACATGCAGGCTTTGCGACAATCGCTTGCCGCTGTGGAGGGGGGGCAGCCAGTGAATAGCTGGATACCCACGGTCGGGCAGATGGTAATGGGGTTTATTCTCCCCTTTGCGTTGACATTCGTGGCCATCCCATTGGAATCATTCATAAGTTCATCCCGAACAGTAATGGGTTTCGTGCTTGTGGGGCTACTGCGCGCGACTGCCTTCTTGCTCCGTTTGATGGGGAATATCGCCAGTTATCTGGGTGAATTGCTGGTGAACTTATATGATGTACTGATTTTCCCTCCATTATGGATAGAGAAATTTGTTCACAGCAGGGCACAGGCGGTTGAAGAGCCCGTTCATGAGAGTAGACACCAGGTCGAAATAAATACACAAAAGGAGACGACATGAAGAAAAGTGTTGTTGCCATAATTCTTCTTTTAATGGGAATGCTGTTAAGTGGCTGTCCGGATACGGTCAGCCACTCGCGTGGAGTATATATGCTCCTGGACACTTCGGGCACATACAAAAATGAGCTGAATAAGGCATGCGCCATTATTTACTATCTTCTTGGCACATTGGAGCCAGGAGACTCACTTGCCGTGGCCAGGATTGACACAGCAAGTTTCAGCGAGAAGGACATTGTCAAAAAAGTGACCTTTGATAAACGCCCTTCCATGTCTAATGGACAGAAACGGATCTTCCGGGACAAGATTGATAAGTTCATTTTCTCTGCCAAGGGCAGTCAATATACAGACATTACAGGTGGGATCCTGCAGGCAGTGGAGTATTTAGATGAGACAGGTGCCGGAAAGAAATACATCTTGATTTTTTCAGATCTGAAGGAAGATCTTGCTAAAGGCTATGTTCGCGATTTTCCACTTCAGATGGAGGGATTTAATGTGGTTGCACTGAACGTCACCAAGCTGCGCAGTGACAACGTCGATCCACGTGAGTACATGAAACGGCTTGAATATTGGAAAAAGCGAACGGAAGCAGGCGGTGGCAGTTGGCGGGTAGTCAATGACCTGGAAAGGCTTGACTCAATCCTGGCAAATTAGGTATGAGCCTTAATAAACTTTAGAGAAAGAAGGAAACACGATGGTAAGGAAAAAATATCATACTGTTCTTATCATGCCTTCCACGCCTGGAAAAAGAATAATAAGGTTTTCTTTGCCTTCTTTTTGCTGGCCTATTTTTTATATAGTGGTAGGGGCAATCGTATTCTGGGCAGGAGTGGGAACCTGGAGTTTTTATAACCATCATCAGATTACCCAACGGTCACAATGGCTGGAAAAGGAAAACCAGCTTGCTAAAACCCAGTTGGAGGACGAAAAGCAAAAAGTCAAATTTCTAAGCCAGCGACTGAATAAAATCAGGGAAAAATCAGTCTTTATTCAGAATTTTCTTGGCCTGAAGCCTCAAGGCAAAGCAAAAGGGAAAATTGGGCAGGGAGGCGTAGAAGTCTCGCCCCAGGCGTTTTCTCTTCCTTCAAATGCTCCCTCCGAGGTAAATCCAGAACCTGTTAGCCTTATCCAATCAGCCCAACCCCCATATTTTTCTCATCAGGTCATTGGTCAACTCGATAGCGATTTGCACCGGATAATCGTCACATTACAGGAAAGACAAGAGAAAATGGAATGTACCCCTTCCATTTCTCCGGTAGATCCCCAGAAATCATGGATTTCATCCGTCTTTGGTACGAGAGTTAGTCCATTTACTGGCAAAAAGCAGTTCCATACGGGTATAGATATCGCAGGATGGAAGGGAACCCCCATTATGGCGCCAGCAAAAGGAAAGGTCACATCTGTAAGGAAATGGGGGTCCATGGGACTAATGGTAACAATAAAGCATGATTCAACCTACCAGACCGTATACGGTCACCTCCTTAAGTCGGCGGTGAAAAGAGGTCAACGCATAAAGCGGGGAGAAGTAATCGGATATATGGGGAATTCCGGTCGAAGTACCGGCTATCACCTCCATTATGAAGTACGCAAAAACGGGAAACGCATAAACCCTTTCTTCCATATGATGGACTGGGATAAGAACAGCACCCTGATGGCATCGAGTGAAGGGTAGGTCTGGATGGACACTATGTAGCCTGTAACATCTGGAGATACAAATAATAATGGGGAAAGAAAAGATAGAAAGAATAGACACCATCATCGGACACCATGCGCATTTTGAAGGCACAATATCCTCCAAAGAAGGCCTCCGTATCGATGGAAGCGTAAAAGGAGACATCCAATGTGAAGGGAGTTTGGTTATTGGAAGTGCAGGAAAGGTGGCGGCAGATATTGTGGCAGATAATGTGTTAATTGCCGGGGAGTTTACAGGTAATATCACTGCAAAAGACCGTTTGGAAATCACTGAAAAGGGAAAGGTGAGTGGGGATGTTACTACTGCAAAATTCGTAATGGCACCCGGCGTAATTTTTGATGGTAGATGCCATATGAATTCCAGGCAGGTTCTCCTGGAGCCAGTGGACTCTCTTTCACTGCCTGCCCCACTTGTGCCTTCTGCTCCCCCGGGACTTCTTAAGTGATAAATAACCTATCTTAGAAATTCGGAACTTATAGGTAGGACCAATAGGCAGGGAGACTTTGTATGGACTTCCTGCTTTTTTTGTGTATTTAATACCACATTTAAGAGGGAGAGATAATCCATGAAAATTCTTGTAACTGGGACTGCTGGCTTTATTGGATCCTTTACCGCCTCAAGACTGGCACGGAGAGGTGATGAGGTTATCGGTTTAGATAGTATCAATGATTACTATGACATTAACATAAAATATGGTCGCTTGAAAAAGTATGGGATAAACCGTTCTAAGGCAGAAGAAGGTGAGTATGTTCAAAGCGCAAAATACCCCACGTATCGTTTTAAGAGGATGAACCTGGAAAATCGGGCAGATTTAGACCAGCTGTTTTCTGAACAGAATTTTGACATGGTGTGTCACCTGGCTGCACAAGCAGGTGTCAGGTATTCACTCACCCACCCACATGCCTATATTGATTCCAATATTATAGGGTTTCTTAATCTTCTTGAATGCTGCAGGCATCATGGCGTCAAACATCTGGTCTATGCATCCTCCAGTTCGGTTTACGGGCTCAATGAGAAGTATCCATTTTCGACAGGTGACAATGTGGACCACCCCATCTCACTCTATGCAGCCACAAAAAAGTCAAACGAATTGATGGCCCACACATACAGCCATCTGTATGACATACCAACTACCGGGCTCCGGTTCTTTACAGTATATGGCCCCTGGGGAAGACCGGATATGGCCTTGTTTATATTTACCAAGGCGATTCTCGAAGACAGAACCATTGATGTCTTTAATCATGGAAGGATGAAAAGGGATTTTACCTATATTGACGATATCGTAACCGGAGTCATAACGGTGCTCGACAAACCGCCACAAGGCGACTCTGCGTGGAGTGGAAAAGACCCCGATCCATCGAGATCGCGGGCACCATATCGGCTTTACAATATAGGAAACAACTCCCCGGTTGAGCTGATGGAATTTATTGAGGCCATTGAAAAGGCACTTGGCAGAAATGCGACAAAAAACTTCCTGCCCATGCAGCCGGGGGATGTGCCAGCCACCTGGGCAGACGTGGATGATCTGGTAAAGGATTTCGGGTACGCACCCAGTATCACAATCCAGGAAGGTGTGGACAGGTTTGTCAAGTGGTATATGGATTTTTTTTGATGAGGGGTTGATATGAAAGAAGAGAGGGTTTTTATCCAGGCTGGGGAAGTGAAAATAGAAGGTCTGGTGGATAATGCCCCTGGGGAAAAGGCCGTCATCGTTACCCACCCTCATCCCCTTTATGGGGGAGATATGAGTAACAACGTAGTCGAGGCTGTTGTGCAAGCTTACCGGCAAAAGGGTTATACCACCTTCAGATTCAATTTTAGAGGTGTGGGGCAAAGTGAAGGAATTTACGATGAGGGGATCGGCGAACAGGAGGATGTGAGGGCGGGTCTTTCGTATCTCAATGGACTGGGAAAGTCTTCCATAGACCTTGCGGGATATTCTTTTGGCGCATGGGTTAATGCGCTGGGGCTTAAGGCCTTTGACCATACGAAACGGATGATCATGGTATCGCCACCCGTAAACTTTATTGATTTTTCTTTCCTCGGTTATAACGCAAAGATCCAGATGGTGATTGCCGGATCTGAAGATGATATTGCGCCACCAGGGATGATCAAAGGAATGCTAAAGGACTGGAACCCTGAAGTTAATTTCAATATTATCCAGGGGGCAGATCATTTCTATGGAGGAAAGACCGATGAAATAAAGAAAATAATCCGGAACTTTTTAGACGGTAAAGAGACTTAACGGCTCTTCATTTATGATACTTCTCATTGTTCAGGATGGTGAATGCGCGGTAGAGTTGTTCGAGGAGGAGAAGGCGGCTCATTTCATGGGTCAGAGTAAGCCGGGAGAGTGATAGGATTTCACGTGCCCTGTGTAAAACATCTTTTGAAAGCCCTAACGGACCGCCTATAACATAAGTTAACCTGTTGTGGGAAATGGACAACTCATCAATCCGTGCAGCCAGTCCTTCAGAATCTAAAGCCTTCCCTGACTGGTCGAGGGCGATCAGGTAGTCCCTGGGAAGAAGTCTTT
>JAUUWD010000249.1 GCA_030589225.1 Desulfobacteraceae bacterium
TCGCCATATCCATAGCTAAAAACCTGGGCATTTCCTATCATAAAATCTCTTTGGGGGGAATGCGTGACGAGGCAGATCTCCGCGGATACGGCTTCACCTACGAAGGTTCAAAACCGGGGGCCATTGTCCAGGGGCTTATCAAAATGGGGGTTATGAATGGCATGATTATTATGGATGAGGCCGATAAGACGGAAAAGTTCGCCATTTCAACCCTTTTGGAGATCCTGGATCCGGAACAAAATCATCTCTTTCACGACAAATACACCATGACGACCGTGGATATTGATCTGTCCAATTGCCACTTTATTCTTACGGCCAATACCCTAGAAACCGTGCCTCCTGCTGTGGTCAACCGGTGCGAAGTGGTTTTCTTGGACCATTACAGCGTTGAGGAAAAAATAGCTATTGCCCTGCAGCATTTGATCCAACGGGTGCGTCAGAGATACCAGATCAGTGAAAAGGATATCTTTTTTGATCCTGACCATGAAGTAGATCTTCTGAGGTATCTGATCAAAAGTTACACTTATGAACCAGGTGTGCGTGAACTGGAACGGATCATCCGCACTCTTTTTATGCGGATTCTACGAAAAGAGATCCTGGCTAAACAAGAGCATGATGTACGGATCACCAGGGGGAAGGTCAAGCAATACCTTGAAACACCCTTGAGGCCCAGGCAGATCAATGAAGAAGACCGCGTGGGAGAAATGCTGGCCCTGGGGGTCAACGTGGAACTGGGCGTGGGGTCTATTATTCCAATTCAGGCCACCCCAATCCAGATTGGAGGTGATAGCGAAAGGCGTCAAGAGGGATACCTGAGCATGGTTCATGCTACAGGCAACATTCAAAAAATAATGGACGAAAGCCGAAAGGTGGCGACCACTGGCATCCTGCACTGTGCCAGCGCTTTAGGAGTGGATCTCGATCAAGTAGAAAAGCCCGTTCATATTCACTTCATGGGGAGCTCCACACAGAAGGATGGGCCGTCTGCCGGTGGAGCCATTGCACTTGCCCTGGCTTCGGCACTCTCAGGCCGCACAATCCGGAGGGATGTGGCCATGACAGGCGAAATAGATACCCAGGGGCGGATCATGGCCGTTGGAGGATTGGAGGTTAAACTGGAAACGTCTTCAGACGCGGGGTGCAAAACCATGATCATTCCGAGAGAAAACCTGGCCGGTGATGGAGAAATCGAACGCTTGCCTGATCCCCTCAAACGAGAACTCCAGATACTTAATTACGAGGAATGGAAAGGAGATCACGAGCCCTTTGATCACAAGCACCATGCACTTCAACTGGTGGCAGTGGATCATATTGTGCAGGCTGCGGATATCGCTTTTATTGATGAAGAGGAATTGAATTCCCTGGAAAAGCGCTTTATTCCCCACGGCCGTTCGGTGGCCGAGGAATTAAAAAAGGTTCGCAAAGACTCCAAATCGTGTGTCAGCCTCTTATTCTTATTTGCCAAAGGCCCTGAAGAACTGGAACTGGGTGATCTGGAGGATGAATTCCGGGAAGACTGCAAACGCGTTTTTTTATTACGGCCTGAAGTCAAAGAGGACATTCTTGCAAAGTATCCAGCACTGGAAAAGCACTCTTATTTTCGTACCGTTGACCCATCCGGAAAAAGACTTGCTGACATTATTCAAGAAATGCAAAAACTTTTTTTAAAAGACTCGACTGTTCCTCGTCATTTTTCCGTCATGGCGCCCTTTTTCTTCTTAAAAAGGGATGGCATCCGCACCCGGGACTTTCCTCCCACGCCATCTTTTGAAGGCATAAGGCTCTTCGCCAACAATTACACGGTTCAGCACGTCAAAATCAAGACCTGGAAGCCTGTTCTCAATCGTGTTTACTGTCATCTCGCTCAATTAGAGTCAGCCCAGATAGACGCCTGCCCTTTCTTGGGGAAAGTTGATGGTATTTATGCTGTGGATCTCTCCTTTATCCCTGAAAAGTACCGCCTGGATGTGAGGCGTGCAGAAGAAATCCTCAATGGATGTCTGAGACAATGGTTGATGGCTGTGGAAAAATCTCTTTGAAAGGTATTTCAAAATTTCGTGATACATGGTAACTTTAGACCTCGTTGAGTAGTTACGTTGTTAAGTGGTTGAGAAGTTACGAAAATAATTACTATAATTCCTCAATTCCAGAACTCGTTGAGTAGTTGAGTGGTTAAATGGTTGAGTGGGAAACTATATTCTATTATTTCCGGATGTTATAGCTTTTCAAACACTGAATGTCCAATTTTCAAGCAAACCATAGATATGATCTATTATAACAACGACTTAACGACTCAACTACTTAACCACTTAACGAGGTCTGAATTCACAATTCACAAATTGTTTCTCCCGCCGGCTGGCGGGATCAGGGTTAGGAGTTTGCGTTGAGAATCATATTTTTTGCTGGAAAGGGCGGGGTCGGTAAAACGAGTGTTGCCGCTGCTACAGGGATTAAATCGGCTGAGATGGGTCAAAGGACTGTGATCATGTCTTTGGACGTGGCACACAGTCTTTCGGATATTTTTGATCTAAAGACACGCTTGCTCGATCAGAATAGAGGAAGGCCGATTAAGGTCAGCAAAAATCTGTGGATTCAGGAACTGGATATCCAGGAGGAAATAGAGCAAAACTGGGGAACCATCCACAAATATATTGCCAACCTTTTAAATACTACAGGCCTGGATGAAATTCTTGCCGAGGAACTTGCCGTTTTGCCAGGGATGGAGGAAGTAAGCCTTCTCCTGTACATAAATCGTTTCGCCCAGGAAAAACAGTTTGATGTGATTATCCTTGATTGCGCCCCCACGGGTGAATCCCTCCGTTTCATAAGTATTCCAACCACATTGGAGTGGTATATAAAGAAGATATTCAAGATGGAACGAACCATAGCCAAATACATTCGTCCTGTCGCCAAAAGGATTTATGATATTCCTTTGCCGGACGATGACTATTTTGCTGCAATTGAATACCTCTTTGAGCGGTTGAGAGGGGTGGATGAAATCTTAGTTAATCCACAAATTACTACGGTTAGACTTGTTACCAATCCGGAAAAAATTGTTTTAAAAGAGACCCAGCGGGCCTTCATGTATTTCTGCCTTTATAAAATGAGTATTGATGCTATAATAATAAACAGAATTCTGCCCGATGATATACAGGATGCCTATTTCACGGACTGGAGAAAAAGCCAAAGAAAATATATAAAAATGGCAGAACAATACTTCAGCCCCATTCCCATCTTTCCTGTAAAACTTTTAAAGGATGAAGTGCTTGGTTACGATCGCCTGGGAGTTTTAGCTGATCAGATATATGACGGGAGAAATCCCTTAGAGAGGTTCTTTAAAGGGGAGCCCTATAATCTGATCAAAGAAAATGGTGAGTATCGGCTTACCATGAAACTTCCGTTTATTACTAAGCAGGATGTTGAACTTAACAAGTTCTCTGATGAATTAATTGTTAAGGTGGGAGGTTTTAAAAAACATCTGTTGCTTCCAAGGCAGGTTGCTGCTGCAAAAAAGGTCAAGGCCAGGCTGGAAGGCCAACATTTGTCTATCTATTTTAAAGGAGATGAACATGGGCAAGGAAAAAAATGAAAATGAGGTGTTCGTGTGTCCCGTGGGCAGGTTTTTTTCGGATCTGGAAAAGCTCTCCTGGAAGAGATCCGAGTTTGTTAAACACCTTTCCCAATCACGCATTGAGTTCTTAAAGACTATCCGTTCGCTGGTTGATGAAAGGATAGAGGGCCTTGAGAAAAAAGCTTCAAAAAAGGACAAAAAGAAGGTGACAAAAATCAAGGTGGAGTAAGGAAAATCAAACGACCTTTAGCTCCTTTTTGAGATTTTGGATAAACCGGCTTCTTGCCCTGTCATCCCCTTTGATATGCTCTTTGACCGCCTTCCACGTGGGCGGGCAATTCTTATACTCCACGTCAACCAGACCAT
>JAUUWD010000097.1 GCA_030589225.1 Desulfobacteraceae bacterium
GTCATGATCGGAAGCCTGTTTGCAGGAACCGAGGAAAGTCCGGGTGAGACAATCCTGTTTCAAGGTAGATCCTACAAGGTTTACAGGGGCATGGGTTCGCTGGAAGCCATGAAGGAGGGGAGCAAAGATCGCTATTTTCAAGAGGATGCTGACCTGGAGAAGAAATTAGTTCCGGAAGGTATTGTAGGCCGGGTACCCTATCGTGGACCGTTGGCGGACACGGTTTACCAGCTTGGTGGCGGGGTGAAGGCCGGCATGGGCTATCTGGGATGTCCTGATATTGAAGCGCTTCAGACCGAACCCGACTTTGTGCAGATCACGCCTGCAGGGCTCAGGGAGAGCCATGTGCATGATGTAATAATCATCAAAGAAGCGCCAAATTACAGGGTGGAATAGGCCCGCTTTTTGCAGATATACGCTATGATAATGCATAGCTTGAATACCTGAATCTTGCACCAAGTATCGTAGCGAGGCGCAGAAAGCCTTGTGTTTAAAGCGAAGTTGGAGTGATTTTGACCCGCAGGCATATTACCTATATGGTGAGGATCAAAATCATGAAACGAGCTTTAAAGGCAAAGCGCTTCAAGCCGTAGTAGATAGTTAGTGCAAGATTCAGGTAATAATTTGAGAGGTGGAATCGGATTGATGTCAGGTAACTTTTACAAACAGAAAGTACTTATTTTAGACTTTGGGTCCCAGTACACACAGCTTATTGCCAGACGGGTTCGAGAAGCACAGGTTTATTGTGAAATCCATCCATTCAACATAAGCATTGAAAAAATAAAGACCTTTTCCCCAATGGGTATCATACTTTCAGGCGGGCCTGCCAGCATATATGAGATAAATGCCCCTAATGTTGACCGGCAAATTCTTGACCTGAAGGTCCCTGTCCTGGGCATCTGTTACGGGATGCAATTCCTCACTCATTTGCTAAGTGGTATCGTTTCAAAGGCCACGGACAGGGAGTATGGCAATGCCGCGATGACCATTGAAGATAACAGAGACCTGTTCTATGGGTTTGGAATATCGGACCAGGAAACAGTATGGATGAGTCATGGAGACCGTATTGACCGAATGCCCGAAGGCTTTGTCGCGCTTGCGAGCAGCAAAAACAGCCCAATTGCGGCAATGGCGGACGCGTCAAGGAAATTTTTCGGGGTTCAATTTCATCCGGAGGTGGCGCACACGCCGGAAGGTCACAGGGTTCTCAAGAATTTTCTTTTTAGAATATGTGGATGTGAACCCTCCTGGACCATGGCCTCTTTTGTCCGTCGAACCATCAGGAAACAGAGAGAAAGGATCGGGGAAGACAGGGTAATCTGCGGGCTTTCGGGCGGGGTCGACTCCTCTGTGACGGCGGTTTTGCTTCACAAGGCCATCGGAGACCGTCTGTCCTGTATTTTTGTGGATAATGGCCTTCTCAGGAGGGGAGAAGTGCAGGATGTTATGGAGGTCTTCCAGGAGTATTATGGCATGGACCTGCACCTGGTGGATGCTTCAGAGCGTTTTCTTAGCTGCCTCAAGGGAATTAGCGATCCTGAGGAAAAGAGAAAAATCATTGGGCGGGAGTTTATCGGGGTCTTTGAACAGAAGGCAAAGGAACTGGGCAGCGCAAAATATCTGGCTCAGGGCACTCTTTATCCGGATGTTATTGAAAGTGTTTCTTTTAAAGGGCCTTCGGCGACCATAAAGAGTCACCATAACGTCGGAGGGCTGCCTGAAACCATGAAGTTGAAACTCATTGAGCCCCTGAGAGAATTGTTCAAGGATGAGGTGCGCCAGGTGGGCGTGGAACTTGGTCTTCCCAGAGAAATGGTGATCCGCCAGCCCTTTCCGGGTCCTGGCCTGGCGGTCAGGATCCTGGGCGAGGTGACCCGTGATCGGCTTGAGATATTGAGATCTGCCGATGTTATTGTTCTGGAAGAAATCAGGAAAGCCGGCCTGTATGAAAAGGTCTGGCAGTCCTTTGCAGTCCTTCTTCCCGTGAGGACGGTGGGTGTGATGGGTGATGAGAGAACTTATGAAAATGTGATTGCCATTCGTGTGGTGGACAGCCTGGATGCAATGACTGCTGACTGGACAAGAATCCCCTACGAAGTGCAGGCAAGGATGTCCAACAGGATAATTAACAGTGTAAAAGGGGTAAACCGGGTAGTTTACGATATTTCCTCCAAACCCCCCAGCACGATCGAATGGGAATAGATAGTGCCCATCCATAAATGATTATGAAAGCAATTAACGAACGAAACCCTGAGATCTGGACAATTGGTGGAGGAAAAGGAGGCACGGGAAAGAGCTTTGTATTAAGCAGTATGGGAATCTGCCTTGCCCTGCAAGGCAAAAGAGTTATCCTGATTGATGCTGATCTTGGAGGCGCCAATCTGCACACATTCCTTGGTATTAATAAGCCAAGGATTTCCTTGACGGATTTTTTCGAGAAAAAGGTACTGCTACCTGATCTTGTTGTTGATAGCGGGATAAAAAACATGGGGTTATTGATAGGAGCGATCCATTCTCTATCCCCTGATGGTATTAAATATACACAGAAACTCAAACTGTTCAGGCATATCAAGAAACTCAATGCAGATTATGTCCTTATTGACCTTGGCGCTGGTGCGCACTTTAATACCATGGACACATTTCTCCTTGCAGATAAGATGATAGTCGTAATTATTCCCGAAATAATTGCTATTGAAAATTTGTATTTTTTTTTAAAAAACGCTTTCTTCAGACATGTGATAAATTCCCTTGGAGGCCATGGCCTGAGAGATGTGGTTCAGAACGCCTGGAAAAACAGGGAAGAACATGATATAAAGAATTTCAGTCAACTCATTGACTATCTTAAAGGTTTGTCAAAGACAATGGAGAATATTATCAATACGAAATTATCCGATTTCAGGGCTTATATCATTTTAAACAGGATAAATACGAGTCAAGAGATAATGATTGGGAATTCAGTGAAAAGCATTTGCAAAAAATATTTTGGTCTTAATTCCAGCTATGTTGGATACATTGAATTTGATGCTGTTATTTCCAGATGCATAAACAAAAGGCAGTCTTACATGCAGGCCTATCCGGCCTCACGTTGTGCAAAAGAGATCGAAAGACTGACAGAGAACCTTTTAGAAGGAAGAGATATTAGTACAAAGATATGAGTAGAGAAGATTACAGCAAGTACCTTGAGACCCTCGAACTTCCCCTTGGGGCATCATTATCAGAGATCAGGAAAGCATATCAACACCTGAAGGCATTGTATTCAAGGGAATCTATTGTAACATTACCTATTGAAGATGAAATTTCAGCAGAGGTAAAGAGACAGATCCTCCGTCAAATTGAAGAAGCATACCAGGGCTTATTGGTTTCATTCAAGAAAGAGGAAGATACACTGGAAAATGAGATGAGCTCACGGCCTGCAATGAAAAACTATGAACAAACGTCAGTGGAGCTTACAACTTTTACTGGACAAGCATTACGGAAAATAAGGGAAAGGCTGAACATTGACCTGCAGGATATCGCCCTTTCAACCAGGGTACAAACCCAGTATCTTAAGGACATAGAGCTTGAAAATTTTGAAGCCCTTCCACCTGAGGCTTATACAAGGGGTTTTGTCATCAGCTATGCAGAGTATCTATCGCTTGACTCAAAGAAGGTGGTAGATGATTATATGAGTAGATATTCTGCGTGGAAGGATGAGCATGAGAAGAAAATGTAATCATTTCTGAAAAATTTCCCTGACTTTTTTACAGACAGATTCCGGTGGTATAACGCTGTAAGGCTCCTTGTGGATTGTTTGAAAATAGGTCTGATCGCTATTCCCTATAGGACGCGGAATAAGTCGAGGGCAAATCTTCGCATTGATTCGAAAATGATCATCTTCTCTGCCTGAAAATATTGAAAGGTTGAAACTGTAGATGTTTTCCGTGTAAAAGTACCCTAATACCCTGGAAAGCCCGTCAAGAAACCTTATAAGTTCCTCATCTCCTAAACTGGGCAGGGAAGACTGTTCGGTGAATATACACCATACATCAGGCAAAAAACTTTGAGGAACATAGCTCATGGCCCAAAAGATCGATCCGGTTTCACCGACAAAACGTTCCCTGGATTCCTTTTCGGCTTTCCAATGGAATTTCATCGGCAATGAACCCCTTTAGAGGGTTAATCAGACGAGCTTTGGCTTCAATTTTTCTAAAAGAGATACCCATAGCGTTGCCTCAAAATCCCCTCCAACCCTTGTAAAACTAATGAAGCCCTCAACCTCTGAACCCATTAACAGTTACTGAACACAGATATCAAGAACACATCAAAAATTCAAACCCATTTTTGATAGTGGGAGATAGATATGGATTGTGATCCAGGCATTCTATTTTTTGATTTGCATTCCTCCGCTATTCATCTTAGTATTTCAATCTGTTATGTTTTTGGGATACGCCTTGGAGGGTGTCTGAGAATGAGATATTTTTTCCAAGATCAAGGAAGGCGAAAATTATAACCACAGGAATACATTGAAGTATTTCGAGGATTATAATTTGAGTCTGACGTAGAGATTGGGAAAAATAGCCATTCTCGGGCAGCCTCCTTGTGAAAAGGAGGATATAAACAAATGAAAAATAAAAAACGTCAGGCCTTGTTGATTGCTGTAGTTCTTACTCTAATGAGCCTGCCTGCTTTCGTATTTGCTTCTAATGGGAAAAATGAGCAAGAAACCCTGCGTGGCATAAATGCGCTTCATGTTATCGTCCACGATGTAGACCAGGAGGCTGAACAGTATGGCTTGACCCGGGAGAAAATACAAAAGGATTTCGAAACCATGCTTGGGATGGCAGGGATCAAAGTGCTGTCCGAAAAGGAAGGCCTAAAGGTGCCGAGAGCTCCCTTTATAACTTTGACGGTCGGCACTATGAGAGCCTTCACTACTAAAGGCTCTGAGTTTTACTTTATTTCTATCCTTATCAAATTACGCCAGGATGTGTATTTGGAGAGGAAACCCAGAAACAGAATACATGGCATTGCAACCTGGTCAAACACTCGCTTTGGGGTAAACTTTGGTCAAAACATTAGATCCGAGGTAAACAAGGCAATTGATCAATTTATCAATGCTCACGCAGCCGCAAACTCGGAATAGAATTTAAAAGGAGAATTCCATGAACAACATACGCATTGACCTTTTCAGTGACACCATTACAAAACCTACTCAAAAGATGCGAGAATTTATGTGCGTAGCCGAAGTCGGAGATGAGCAACAACGCGAAGACCCGACTGTGAATATGCTGGTTGATATGGTCTGCGAGCTCCTGGATAAGGAAGACGCCATTTTTGTCCCCTCGGGCACTATGTGTAATCAGATTTCTTTTCGGGTCTATTGCCGGCCTGGCGACGAAATTATTATGGACCATACGGCACATACCCGGCACTACGAAGCAGGTGGCCCGGCTGCCCTCAGTGGAGCTACAATGTACACTATTGAGGGCAGGCGCGGCATTTTTACCGGGAGTCAAGTTGAGGCTGCCATTCGCCCAGCGGAAAATCATTTTCCCCGCTCACGAGTGGTCTTAATTGAACAGACGTCAAATATGGGCGGAGGTAGCATATGGCCCCTTGAAACGATTGAAGAAGTTTGCAGCCTTGCCAATAAGCATGGGTTGGCCAGACACATGGACGGAGCGCGTCTTCTGAATGCCGTTGTTGCCACACGCATTTCTGCTGAAGCCTATGCTGCAAACTTTGACTCGCTCTGGATTGATTTCAGTAAAGGGTTGGGGGCGCCTGTCGGCGCTGTTTTGGCCGGTTCAAAGGATTTCATAAAAGAGGCATGGCGTTGGAAACAACAATTCGGTGGAGCCATGCGACAAGCGGGCATAATAGCGGCAGGAGCGGTTTATGCCCTCAAACATCATGTTGAACGGCTGGCCGAGGACCATGAAAATGCACAAATTCTGGCCCAGGGCCTGGCCGAGATTGACGGCATTACAGTTGAACCCGTGGAGACAAACCTGGTCTTTTTCGATGTTGCCGGGCTCGGTATCACTGGGAGCGCTTTTAACGAATCATTGATACCACACGGGATCCGTTTCTCAATAATAGGTGAGTTCGTTGTACGTGGCGTCACACATTTAGACGTTTCGCGTGCCCAAATCGAAGAGGCCCTGGATTGTATTCGAAAAATGGTTGAGAAAATCGCGGCACCGAACCCTGGTAAGGTGTGATTAACGTCTTGGGATTCCTATCCCATCTTAGCGGGATTTTGGCCGGTGTGGGTTTGCAACGTCACCATCTTTTTCCTTCACATCCGAAATAGTCTTTATTCTGTGTCTAAACCCATTGGAAAATTCTTTCATCCTCTCTACACAGTTATTGGGATCTCGACCGTGTAGACGATATTCTTCGAAATTATCAAGCCAGCTTGACCCGGCCCTGGGGCAAGACTGGAGAAATTCCATAAA
>JAUUWD010000094.1 GCA_030589225.1 Desulfobacteraceae bacterium
CAGGCCTTTCGTGCACATCCACGAATGGTCCTGGTGGTTCCTCCTTCCGGAACCCGCAGGAAAGTCATGTACTGGAAAACCGGCTTTTACCATATCGCCAAGGGGGCGAATGTCCCCATCGTGCTGGGGTATCTGGATTACCGACGCAAGGTTGGGGGCATCGGGCCGGTCGTTCACCCGACCGGAAACATGGAAGCTGATATGAAAATCATTCAGGACTTTTATGCCGACATCGCAGGTAAATATCCCAAAAAGGCGCGCAGCTCTCCTGCGCCGGCGGAGGGGAAAATGCCCCAATGATGGAAGAGGAGTCAGGTCTACTCTTGACTCATGTTAAGCTTGAAATCGTAGACATTTGTGAAATATTGATATGTTTTGGTGTGGGACAGGGCGGAGGTTCCAAGGCATTAAAGAGATGGAATTGATTAACGGAAAATATAACTCTTGCCTGGTTCCATGGCCTGGGATACAAAACAGTCACCGGTCCTGACATTAGCCCGGACGGCGCGGTTTAGGAACGGTGTAACTTTGACAGTTATATTGCAGGTAAATAATTTATGAATACGGATAGCTTTACTTCAAGTCTTGATGCTGTTTTTAGTCCCAAATCTGTGGCAGTCATTGGTGCTTCTTCAACGTTTGGGAAATGGGGGCAGTTTATCCTCAGCAATATTATGGCAGGAGGTTTTAAGGGGAAGATTTTTCCTGTCAATCCAAAAGAGAGGGTTATGTATGGTCTGCCTGTCTACGCGCATATCACGGATGTGCCGGAGCCCGTAGATCTGGCTCTTATTACTACCCCGGCAAAGACCGTTCCGGGGATTCTGGAGGAGTGCGGTGCAAAAGGCGTTAAGGGTGTTGTGTTAATCACCTCAGGCTTCAGCGAAACCGATGAAGCGGGCAAAAACCTTGAAAGACATATTGCAGATATCTGCCGGAAGGAGAACCTGACGCTTGTTGGACCCAATACCATGGGCATTATCTGCCCGTATGCCGGTCTTTTCGCAACCGGGGTCCATACGAGGCCCAGAAGGGGATCAGTGGCCTTTATCTCCCAATCGGGAAATTTAGGAAACCAGCTTATCCACTGGGCGGAGCAGCAGGGGATTGGTGTCTCTCTGTTTGTGGGGTCAGGAAACGAGGCCATGCTTTCCTGCACCGATTATCTGGTATACCTGGAGAGCGATCCCCACACAAGCATTATTCTTCTGTATCTGGAGAGTGTGGGTGACGGAAAACATTTTCTCGATGTGACAAGGCGAATAAACCGAAAGAAGCCTATTGTTGTTTTAAAGGGCGGGAGAACCGAAGCAGGACGTACGGCTGCGGCCTCACACACCGGTTCCATGAGCGGAGAGGATTCCGTCTTCAGGGCTGCATGCCGCCAGTCAGGAGTTCTGGATGTGGCAGTTCCCTCGGAATTGCTTGATCTGTCTGCTGGTTTTTCCTCGCTGCCTTTGCCCAAAGGAAATCGGGTCGGCATTGTCACCCTGGGTGGGGGCTGGGGAGTGGTGACCGCTGATGAGTGCAACCAGAGAGGGCTGGCGGTACCGGATATCCCGGAGAGCATTATTGAAACTATCGGCAAATATCTTCCCCCATTCTGGAGCAAAGGAAACCCGGTGGACCTGGTGGGGTCCCGTGATCTCGACGTTCCCATTGTGGCAGTGGAAGAGCTACTTAAATGGGATGGAATTGACGCGGTGATAAGCCTGGGCATCGTTGGTCGACGCGAATTGGTACGCCTGTTGATCAAGTCCACCCGCAAGGTTGATAGTGCTGCGACTCCTGCGTTCTTAGACCAAATGGAGACTCTCAGTCATAACTATGAGGAAAACTATATTGCCAGGATAGTGGGACTAATGGAGGCCTACGGGAAGCCGATAATTGGTGTGACCATGGCCAGAACGGATAAAGGGACAGTCCGTCCAGTGGATGGCAAGCGATACAGCGGCGTTTTTTATGAATCGCCAGAGGATGCGGTCAATGTCCTGGCCAGAATGGTGGCGTATCAGGATTTTTTAGAGCGAGCTTGATGAGTCTTTTCTGAACATACAACAGTATTCTACTCAGGTTCAAAGTTCCATGGTTCACGGTTCAAGGTTAACTGATGAAAACTGAAACAACCCTCGTATGTGACTCCGCAACGCTGGAGTCTCTTTTTCGATCAAACTGGCCGCTTCGGCGGTCAGAGGCGGCGCTGAACTGTGAACCTGACAACCTGAGTAACTATTTTTCCCTCAGCATATTGAGCTTATAATAGACATCGCCTAAGCTCATAAGTTCCTCATGCGTACCCTGCTCCACGATTCGGCCGTGGTGCATGACCAGGATACGATCCGCGTTTCTAATGGTGGAGAGCCTGTGGGCCACAATTAGTGTGGTTCTCCTGGCAGCCATCTGTGAAATAGCCTTTTGGATGAGACGTTCTGTTTCCGGATCGACATTTGAAGTGGCCTCGTCAAGGATGAGTACTCGAGGGTTGGCTGCCAGGGCCCTGGCAAAGGACAAAAGCTGCCGCTCCCCGGCTGAAAGGGTGTATCCCCCTTCACCGATATCCTGCTGAAAGCCGCTGGGGAGCCTCTCAATAAAGGAAAGCGCATTGGCCTCCCTTGCTGCTGATTCAAGTGATCTTGCATCTATATCTTTGCGGCCTAACGATATATTCTCCCCCAGGTTTCCTGCAAAAATAAAGACATCCTGCATGACAAGGCTGATATTCTTTCGGAGTTCGCTTTTTGACCATTTTCTGAGATCCACACCATCCAGAAACACTGTCCCCTCATCCGGATCGTAGAATCGTTCGGCCAGGTTCACCAATGTGGTCTTGCCCGACCCTGTGGCCCCTACAATGGCAACCGTTTCCCCCGGCGTCACCTCAAAAGATATATCATGGAGTACTGGATTGGCCTTCTCATAGGCAAACGATATATGTTTGAAAGTAAGGTGCCCTTTCACTTTTGGCGGGGCTACGGGATGTTCAGGGTCCGGGATCTCTTCTTTGGAATCCATAAACTCAAAAATACGTTCGGTTGAGGCCATGGCCGACTGCATGATGTTATACTTTTCAGATATGTCCCGGATGGGCTTGAAGAACATCTGGATATAGCCGATAAATGCAACCAGGGACCCCAGGGAAAGCTGGTCCGAAATAACTTTTCCGCCTCCATACCAGATAATCAGGGCAACGGCAAATGAAGAGAATAGTTCCATGACCGGCATAAAGATGGCGAACACGCGAATCTGCTTCATGCCGGCCAGATAATTTTCATGATTAATGCGGGCAAAAGCATCCATCTGGAATTTTTCCCTTGCAAAGAGCTGAATCACACGCATCCCGGTAATGCGCTCCTGAAGAAAGGCATTTATTTTTGCCACCGTGGCTCGAAGCTCCCTGAAAGCCTCTCTCGCCAGTGTGCTGAAAAGCAATGTGAGTCCAAAGATGAATGGAAGGAGGACAAAGGAAACCAGGGCCAGGCGCCAGTTGAGGTAGAGGAGGACCGCAAGGATACCTATTAAGAGAAAAAAGTCCTTGAAGACCGTAATGAAGACTGATCGGAACATTTCGTTGAGGTTTTCGATATCATTTGTCACGCGTGTGACTAAGCGACCTACAGGATGTCGCTCGAAGAAACGCACTGCTTGAGATTGCATTCTCCGGAAGAGCTTGAGACGAATATCCTGCATCATATGTTGACCGGTGAATTCCAGGAGGTAGTATTCTCCAAAACTGAGCACGAACGCGAAGACAAGGAAAAGGATTAATATGAGGGATATCAGCGCTACTCCTCGCACATCAGCGATTCTGATCTTCAGGATATCCTTCTTTGGAAAACTGTTGAGCAGCTCGTATGGGATCAGTTTGGAGCCGTCATCAAGTTCATGAATGGCTTTTATTTTTTTTTCAAGTATACCTTCTGCCCCTACTTCAGACCCGATCCTGTATAACCGCTCCGACGTGAGGATTTCCCTGGTCTTGTAGTCATGGAGATCAGCGGGGTCCAGGTTTTTCAGATCCAGGTTGTCAATGAAACACTGAGACCTGTCCTTGCTTTTCCGCAGTAAATGACCATACTTTTGCATGAAGTCTTTGGCCTCACTACCCTTTAATCCGCCTATATCCATACGGTACCAGGAAGAGAGGACGTACCTGTCAATGGCAATCTTGGTTAGATAGGGAATAGCCAGTTCAAAAAGAGTGATCAGGATGGTAAGGAAAAGGGCCGTTAAAACTGTTTTTCTGTATGGAAAAGCATATTTCGACAGTCTCTTCAGCAGCTTGAAGTTATAGGGCTTCCCTAATTGCCCTTCCTCCATGTATCCGTATTCCCCAAACATAAAACTTAGACTCCTATCTCTAATTCCTCTGCGATAACCTGCTTTTCATAGAGGGTTGTGTATATTCCACCCTTTTCCAGAAGATTTTCGTGGGTCCCCAGTTCCACAAGTTCACCACGCTCAAGCACGGCAATCCGTTCTGCCCGACTGATTGTAGAAATCCTGTGGGAGACAATCAGGTTGGTTTTGTTTCGTCTCAAACTAAGAACCTGGTTCAGGATTCTTTCTTCAGTACGCGTATCCACCATGGAGAGGGAATCATCCAGGATCAGAATAGGCGGATCCAGTATCAGGGCCCGGGCAATAGTCAGCCGTTGCCTTTGGCCCCCTGAGAGCGTGCTTCCCCGTTCCCCGAGGAATGTGTCCCATCCTTTTTCAAGGTTTTTTATGTCTTCAAAGATATCGGCGGCACGTAAAACCGTCTCCAGGTGGTCCTGGGATACACCGGTCCTGCCGAACAGGACATTGTTACGGATAGTATCAGAAAAAATAAAGACCTCCTGGGTGACAAAGCCGATGTTTTTCCTCAACGTTTGCAGGGGGATTTGCCGGACATTCCACCCATCAACGAAAATGGTCCCGTCTGGGGCATCCAAAAGGCGAGTTATGGTTTGAAGTAAAGTAGTCTTCCCGGCACCAACCCGCCCGACAACAGCTATTGTATCCCCGGCCTCAATTTTTAGATGAATATCTTTCAGGGCGTAAAATGACTGCCCGGGATGGGTGAAATAAAGGCCTCCAATTTCGATTTTCCCTCTAATGTGAGGAATATGTATCGATTGTGCTGAATCTCTGATCTCTGGAAGTTCTTCGAGGATGCCGTTAATCCTGCGCATTGAGGCTGAGCCCCTTTGTACAAGATTTGTAACCCATCCCATGGCCATCATGGGCCAGGTGAGGAGATTAAGGTAGCTGATGAAGGCAACAAAATCCCCGGTTGTGATATTACCCAGGATAGTCAGTCGGCCCCCCAACCAGATGACAATCGCAAGGCCAATATTGGTAAAAATGACCATCATGGGAAAGAAGAAGGCAAGGGTTTTGGCCAGCCCCATGTTTACGGAGATATACCGCTGTCCTTCCGCCTCTATATTTTGATGTGCCCAGGACTCCCTGTTATAGGCCTTGATAACCCGGATTCCGGCAAATACTTCACGGGCTCGCTCGGTGAGATCAGCAAACGTCTTCTGAGCATTCTCAAAACCGGTAGACATGCGCCGTGTGAGAATCCTGGTGAGTACAATTATGATGGGTGCGGGGATAAGTGCAAAAAGGGTTAGTCTTACATTGATAGACAGCATGAACCCGATGGCAGCTATTCCCAGCACAATACCGTCGGTCAGGGCAACCAGGCCCATGCCGGTGGCCATTCGGATAGCGTTAATGTCATTAATGGCCCTGGCCATCAAGTCTCCGGTTTTGGTCTTATGA
Organism: Desulfobacteraceae bacterium; assembly: GCA_030589225.1. Taxonomy (GTDB): domain Bacteria; phylum Desulfobacterota; class DSM-4660; order Desulfatiglandales; family Desulfatiglandaceae; genus 4484-190-2. Next base: position 5,770 of record JAUUWD010000094.1, read on the forward strand.
TAGAAGGAAAGTGAGAGGGTTTGCAGGTGCCCGTATATGCGATTTCTCAGGCTTTCTTCAACCTTCCGGGAATGTCCCAATAAAAAATAGCGCCATATATAACGAAAAATAGCAATCATGAGGGCCAAACCCAGAATAATCATACCCTGCTGAATAAGAATCTGGGCCGTGGCGGTTTTCATTGTTAAGATGTCAATGGCCTTTTTGATGACAAGGGGTATAAGGAGTTGAAGGAAGTCCACAATAAGCAGGCACATCAGGCCCAGGGCGATTGGCCAGCGGTTCTGGACAAAGTATTGTTTGAGGGGCAGGAAATTTTTAAATGTTTCTATAAAAGGGAAAGCAGGTTTTTTCATGGGATCAGGAATACCGGAATAGGACAGGCGTTGTCAATGTGTCATAAGGTCTTGTGCGTTACAGGCCAATAGGATAGAGTCGCCGTGTCGCTATCTGAATGCAATGTGTGGCAGCAATCACTATCAATTTTCATTATAACCTTTAGACTTTGCTAATGCAGGGCCAGGAGGCTGTCCGAGAATGGCTATTTTCCCCAATCTCTGCGTCAGGCTCAAATTATAATCCTCGAAATACTTCAATGTATTCCTGTGGTTATAATTTTCGCCTTCCTTGATCTTGGAAAAAATATCTCACTCTCAGACAGCCTCCAAGGTGGAAGCCATAATGAGAAT
>JAUUWD010000264.1 GCA_030589225.1 Desulfobacteraceae bacterium
TGTCTGGGGTGGGGAAAAAACGCATATTATTCACCATAACCCTTATGAAACAAGACTCCACAATTTCGTTTCTCTTAAAACCATTCAGCCCAAGGGAATAATACCAAAGGGATTTCTTTTCCGGTCTGAAAATTTTTTTAACTATGCCTCAAATCTTGATGACATGACCACGACCGATCCCGACATTCTCAAATACTACGGTGGCCTGTCACTTCACCAACAGTCCCACGGTCAGGCTTTTTTATCTTTCTTTGAAAACCGGTGTAGGATTAAGGGCCTATATCTGTTAGATGAACCGGAGGCAGCGTTATCACCACCGAATCAACTTGCTTTTCTGAAGATACTTCAGATGATAACCAAGAAAGGAAAGGGGCAATTTATTATCTCGACACATTCACCAATTATTCTTAGCTTTCTAGAGGCTCAAATTCTAAGTTTTGATTGTATCCCCATAAAGGAAATCGCCTATGAGACAACCCATAGTTACCGATTCTACAAGAGTTTCATGAATGACAGGAACCCCTATTTACAAGAATTCAATGCGGCAGGGGAGTGCAATAAGAAAGAGGATGATGAGTAATAAATCAGCGAGTGGAATGCCCGGCTTGCCTGCTGAAATAGAACTGCAGTATATTGTATTATTATAGTTTGTTATCTATCATATGTCTATAAATTATTTAAATTTTAGTTAATTTAATAAAAAAGATTTGACAGAATGATAAGCCTTTTGTATAATAAAAGATCAATAAGACAAATTCCTTTTGTATAGATGGCCAGTGGAGGCTTGCGGGCTGACAGTGGAAACATGAAACAGGTGTGTAATTCAACCATTCAACAGGGGGTGATGTCCAAAACGAACCACGAGCACGTTCGACCTCGGATATATAGGTTTTTATTTACGCCTGTTTTGGCCCCCCTGGTTCAGGATCGTCGGATTACGCTCATCTTGATGGGTGTGGCAGCCTTGCAGGTATGGTTGACGGCAATAGGGTTTCCGGGCTGGCAGTGCCCCATCAAGTCATCACTGGGGATTTCGTGTCCAGGCTGCGGATTAAGTTCCGCGATTGCCCTTTTGATTCAGGGACAGTGGCAAACCGCCGTGTCCGTTCACGCCTTTGCGCCTGTTTTTCTAATTGGATCTCTCCTGCTGATGGTAGCGGCTGTGTTGCCCGAGCGTCTTCACCGGAACTCTGTCCGCTGGATTGCCTGGTTGGAACGATGCACGGGGATTATACCCCTTTTATTGATAAGCATTACAGTTTACTGGGTGCTGCGATTCCCAAAATAATAAATCAATTTACCACTAAAACAGGCGGTGGTTTATGCTGTTTAGTTAACGGGAGGAAATTATGGAAATTATCTGGTCGGCATTGTTCGGACTTCTTGCAATTGTTGGCCTCATCATGTTTATCGTCGTCATTATTAAGCTTTTCAAGACAGAGGGGGCGATCAAAGGGATACTGGGGATCATCTGCGGAATCTACCCTTTTATCTGGGGATGGGTAAAGCACAAGGAACTGAAAATCACCAGAGTGATGGTATTGTGGACACTTTGCATTGTCATACCTCCGGTCATTGGATCCATGTTTTTGCCCAGTACTCTCTTGACCATGGTAGGATCACTTCAATCTGTCAGCAATGTAGTTAAGACTTCTACAACCATCACGCGAGAGATTCCCAAGAAGCCTGGTCCACAGGCCATATCTAAACCAGTCAAACGCCCAACTGATCAGTTACCTGGGAAGAAACACCCGCCAAAGAAGTCAGCCATCTATGATCCTGAGATAAAAAAGCTCGATGATTTCATTAAACAGAATAGTCAAAATGCAGATGCCTTTTACAATCGGGCCCTGCTGCATGAGGCTAAAGGGAATCTGCAGATGGCAGAAGATGATTATGAAAAAGCCATCGGTATTAACAAGAAACATGTGGATGCTTACTATAACCGGGGCCTTCTTTTTAATAAAATGAAAAAATATGAACTGGCTGTGAAGGACTTTGACGCGGTCATAGGGTTGAACCCCCGTGCTTTTGATGCCTATTGTAACAGGGGGAATGTAAATTATCAGTTAGGCAAGAAGGATCTGGCAATAGAGGATTACAATGCGGCTTTGAAAATAACGCCTAGTGATGCTGACCTCTTTTACAACAGAGCTGTAGCCTATCAGGCCAAAGGAGTGAGTTCAAAGGCCAATAGGGATTTTAAAAAGGCCGCAGCGTTGGGACATCAAAAGGCGAAAGAATATCTGCTGGGGCAGGGCAAAAAGGCGGCGGGAACGCCAGCCCGAGCAAAGACATCGTCCGTTGTATGGAAAAGAGATCTCAAAAATGTGAAAACACCTGGGACGCTCCCAAGGGGGATGATACACGGGGAAAACTTCGTCTCGAAATCCGCTGAGTTTTCAAATGGCATTTTAACCATTCGCGACGGAGAGGATTTTTTCCCAGACCATGCCGTGATGATTTTTCTCTTTTTAAAAAAGGACGAGAAACCGGAAGGAAAGTCGTACAACATCAGCCGAACCAGTGGTTTTGGATCGCCGCACATCCACATGAAATGGAAGCCAGAAAACAGCAAAGTCCCCAAGACAAAAATATTTACAAAGGATTACTCGATGCGCCTCAATTTGGGAACAATCAAAAATGGTAAGCTGTCAGGCAAGATATATCTTTGTTTGCCGGATGAGATGAAAAGTGTCGTTGCAGGAAGCTTTACAGCTATCGTCAAGTAACTCGCGGGCCTAAATCGTAATGTCCTATAATTTTTCAAATACCCTCATGCCTTAATTGTACATCCATTTTGAGCGATCTCTACTCGGATCTTACCTGATCAGGGGTTTTGTAAACGTAATCGTAGCGCTCGATTACCCATCCCTTACTAGACAGATTGCTTAACTCAACAAGTAATTAGTGTACTTTATCAATCACTTACCAAATTATCATATCCACGCAGGATATCTCAACCTCCCCTTCCATTGCAATCATTCCGTTAGGAACCTTTAGTCAGTGAGGGCGACCCGCCTGTTTTATCTCAAGGTGATGTTTCTCTCTCGTAAGCCGTAACTCCGATGTTTGAAAGGTTTTTTAGCTTGTTCGAGGGATCCAATGACAGGGTCCTGACATGACAGTACGCTAAAAAAGAACTTGACTTGAATCAACGCTGCATTTATGTTGCATACAGCATGATCTTCTGCTGATGATAGACAAATCCAGAGTCTAATAGTGCTTGTTTGAGCTATCTTGGCGAGTCCATCCCACTCAGAAGCAGTCAGGGCTGCACACGAGCTGAATGCAAAAAGTGAGGTTACGAATGAATGGAACCTAATAAAATCTATGAAGCACTGAAGGAGAAGATCATCTGGCTTGATTTGATGCCGGAGAGTTATCTCAATCTGAGTGAGTTGGCCGAATCCTTCGGAGTTAGCCGCACACCGATCAAAGAGGTCTTGATTCTCCTCCAGGCCGAAGGATGGGTTTTGCGCCACGGTTCCCATTTTATGGTTACTCCCCTCAGCCTGGGCCGGATTAAAGAGATTACTGAGATACGAAATATCATGGAGGTTCAGGCCAACATTTGGGCCATGGATCGAATAACCTCTGAAGAACTGGTCGCCTTGGATGAACTGAAGAAGGAGATCCTGGAAATCGGTGATGTGCCTTCTAACAGGCAGTTAGTCGAAATGGATGTCAAATTCCATCGGACACTGTTCCATGCGACCAAAAACAGCCAGTTGGCTCAAATGCTCGAACGGTTGCTTATCCAT
>JAUUWD010000108.1 GCA_030589225.1 Desulfobacteraceae bacterium
TGGCTTGCAGTAACCATTTCGCCGGATCGTAAGAGGGAACCCAAAAGGCTGGTGGAGCTGGTGAATAATGAACCTCAGAGGTTTCGTTTTTTGTCTCCAAACAAGTTGAGAGTCCGTGTTGGAACTCTTTCTCCTGCAGAGGATCTCTCTAAGATAGAAAATGCAATTGAGAGCCTTTGCCTTTCCTAATTAGAAGAGTTCCTGGATATTCTTGACCCTTACAACCATCTCCGTAAGTTCGTTCGACATGGCCTGCATAAATGCACTTCCGTCGGTCATCCGTTCAGCGTCAAAGGTGGTTGACACACCTGCGATTTTAACGGTTAACGGAATTCCGTCTACTTCAATCGGATCACCATGCAGTAATCTCATAGTCCGTCGAAGCGCCAGTTTTGCATCGCTTTGCATTGTCATGGGCAGAAGGCCAACCATTTTGTTTTTTCCCAACTGACCGATGATATCCGCCTCCCTGAGGATATCGGTAAGTCTATGTAAAATGGCATCCATCACGGCCTGTTGTGTGATGGCATCGGCTGAGCCCCCCGTTTTCGGTTTGGCCTTTACTACGGAAAAAGATAGAGCGGAGAATGGCAAGTCATAACGGGAGGCCCTCGATATTTCTTTTTTTATGACAAACATGATGGCCTGAGATTTCAAAACCCCTGGCGGCATCTTTTTCTTTGCTTCCTGCTCCCGCTTTATTTGCTTTTGTTTGTTTATCTCGGAATAGATCTCTTTGAAATCATTTTCGTCAATTTCTTCTGACTGGACCTTGGAGCGTACTATTGTCAGGATCTCGCCAAGTTCTTCGTTCTCGCCCACACTCTGTTCCAGGATTTGCAGCACGCTCAAATTCTTTGACCTGTTTTCTTCAGGGGTCATAGATTTAGATTGAATCCAATCATCTCTGAGTTTGTCAAAGACAGCATCCATGCGTTTGTTGAGTCTCTCTTCCAGGCCCTCCAGGACATCGTCTTTAACAACATTCATATCCCTCAAGCGGCTTACAATATTAGTTTCAAGTCCGGTAATGACCTGACGCAGGTGTTGTTCACCTTCCGCGCCATTTTCTGCGGTAATATCCTGGCCCAATTTCGATCCCATGCGCTCCACATAATCCACCAAGAGATCGGTCAGCACCTTTTCATCCCCGGTTCCTTTTCGAATTTCAGCCGCCAGGCAGATCAGCTCTGCTGCTTCCACAGGGTTTTCTTTAACCTCTTGTATCAACTCTTTGCCGTCTATGCCTGCTTCCTCGGAACTTTCCTGAAGAATCTTGGCAAGCTCGTCACTTTGAAGTTCCTTGCCAAGCTCTTCCACCAGATTCAAATACTCGGGCAAGGGCATGCCTTCCTCCAGCAGGGCCGCTTTGATCTTGGGAAGTACCCGCTTTAGTTCCTCGGCATCAGGGATCAACCTGCGCAGAATCTGTGCCAAGCGTGAGGTCGTAATTTTCCCAGCCTTGTATTCATCTTTTACAAGCCGTATCAGGACGTTGTCTGTGATTTCATTGGCCTGATCAAGGATCTCCTCCTTATTGGAAAAGGTTATGTCCAGGTCCTTTTGGGCGTCCATTCCCTCTATGAGCTTCTTTTTCATGTCAAAGACTGCCGCAGCAAGCTCAGACACATTTGCATCCCCGCCACCAGAGAGACCTTTTTCAACCTCCTCGCCTATTACTTGAAGCTGATGCAATAGGACCGGTCCTGGTTGTCGATCCTCAGCATCACTCTGCTGAACACTGTTGATGTCGGCTTCAATCATATTCATCAACAGTCCAGTAGGATTTGTTAAAAGGTTATTGATGTTAAGGGTCTTTTCAAATTCTTCTGCCAGGACGCTTTCAAGGACCATATCAATGAACAATTTTTTGGATCTGAGCAGGTCCTCATCCATCATTTCAGGGGTTATGTTTTTGAGGACATCGCGTGAAACCACTTCATCGTCCTCAGTAACTTTTTTGTAAAAGACATGGTTGATCTTCAAATTGGTGATACCTTTTTCAGTCAGGGCCTCTTTCATGGATTCGGCATTGGGATATTTGTCCAGAGATACGAATATTCCGAGAAAGGTTTTTAGCTCGTTTTTGGTCATCCCCTCATAGAATGAAATGGATTGAATTTCAGCTTTCTTGAAGTGTGCTACCATCCTGTTAACAGTGATGCGAGGATCTAACGGTTCTTCATCAATAAAAAATTGCTCACGATTCATCGCGAAGACTAATGGGGATATGGACATGAGCAGCTTTTCAACAAACGGATGGAATGCATCAATAGACTGCTTGACGTAAGGATGGTCCATTTGATACATGGTGGCGCGGTTAAACAGCAATGAAAGAATGCGGCCGAATCTGGCAAATTCCTGCTTGGTGACCTTGGACTCCGGCATTTTTTCCTCTTAATGCAGTGTTTTTATGTGATGATCCCGGTAAACCTCGATGGCTTCGAGAAACTCCCGGCAGGTAGCATAGCGGTTTTCCGGGTCATGAGCTATCGCTTTAAAGACAATATCGTCCATTTCCCGAGTAAGTATAGGATTCATTTCTGAAGGCTTTTTTTGAAATAGCCGCTCTTTTAGTTTCAATCTCATTTTAAGCAGTTCCATTGCCGTACTGTATTTTGGTAGCGGCAGCCTGGATACAAGCATCTCAAACAGCATAACGCCGGTTGCGTAAATATCGGTCCGGCCGTCCGCAGGGTCGTTCAGTATCTGTTCAGGGGCCATGTAAGTAGGAGTTCCTGAAACCATTAAAGAGTCCTGCGCAGGCCCACGGGTCGTCGTGGCAAGGCCAAAGTCCGAGACAATGGGGCGTTTTGTATGGGCTTCTATGAGTATATCGGCCGGTTTAATGTCTCTGTGAATAATGTCCTGGCTATGGGCATAATCCAGGGCATCGAGGACAGCCGTAATAATTTTGATGTTCGCTTTTAGAGGTAAAATCCGCTTGGACGGCAGCACATGCTTTCGCGCCATTGTGATGTAATCGAAAAGAGAGCGCCCCTTCACCAACTGCATCGTTATAAACAAAAAATCCTCGACCTCTCCGACTTCATAAATCGTAACAATATTGGGATGTGACAGGATAGCGGCTGATTCTGCCTCCTGCTGGAAGAGTTCGGCGGCCAGGGGGGTAAGGAGCGATTTGGGCAGGATTTTGACTGCAATTTGACGTTTTAATGTTCTTTGGTAGGCGATAAATATGGCCGCCATCCCACCGCGGGCAAGTTCCTTTAATAGGGTGGATGTGCCGACCTCCTGGCCAATAAGGTGATCAAAATTCAACTCTTTAATGGAGGTCATGTCTTACACCATTTTATCCTAACATGTGTCCATCCAGAAATGAGATAGTTTTCGCAAGGTCAAGGAAGATGAGGATTTTAACCACAGGAATACATTGACGTATTTCGAGGATTAAAATCCGAATCTGACGCAGAGATTGCGGAAAATAGCCATTTATGGATGGGCACTAACATGAAAAACCTGGTCCTCAGGGCAAGATCAAAGCCACATCCTCTGGGCCCGGATTTTTATTCATGAAAAATAAAATGCAAAACAGATGCCACCTTTTGGAGTTAGATCCAGGAGTGCCTAAGACATTGATTATTTGTGGAAATCTAAAGATAAATTAACAGGTTTAAGCAAGGGTGGGTCAAATTGGACGGATCAAAATGAATTTCTTTAAGGGTAGGAATGTCCGCTATCGACGTCACCCTACCGAACCACTGAAGTGTGTAATTTTTTACCAAAAAGCGGAATTTAAATCCTTAAAAGTATGGTGCTCCTATATGCTCTATGCTGTGCAAATGCCATTTAACATATTGGAATATCAATAGATGTTCTTATCAAGGGCTCTGGCATGGTTTTCGCTAATTTGATAAGTATAAGATGAAAAGTGGAGAGTAGATGGTTGGCCAGTCCGGAGGTTGTAGTCAAGGGGCAAATATCCAAACCCGGTTTTGGGATGACTTGCGGTAAGAACGAAAGAGAATTCGTCACAAATGCTGTTAGAAAAGGTTTTTTAAGCAGAACAATGGAGAGAACATCACACATAAACTCATCTTTTGTGGATTTGGCCCGCTGGCTGATATCTGTTACGATATTTCTGCTTTTAGTAGCCCCTTGTCTTTATAAAGGGCAGAAGCATACACAGCGGTTTGTGGAAAAGGTGTTAATTTCCGAGCATAGGAGGATTTCAGACAACGACCGGCACACAGAGATTGCGCGGTTACTAATTCATACCACTTCTGAGCAAACAAAATTGCAAGATGAGATAATGGCGGGTTTTGAACAGGCAATCATTTCAAGCATTAATTTTTCCGAATCAATTGTGCAGGCGCGAACAAACCCCGTGTTCGACCAGGGAATATCGCTTGAAAAAATAAACCTTTCAATAACTGACCTGGCCGTACTAACTACCCCTGAACGCTTATACCCAGGTCCTGGTTTGATAAAGCTGCCGGATGGTGGGTCCAGAGTCAATGTTTCACCACCCTTGCAAGAGAAGCATCCAGAAAGTGGCCGTGGGAAGGCCACATCATTGCCTCATGAGGAAAAAGCGGAGCGTCGCTTCGACCATATAATTCAACGAGTGGCAAAGAGCTATGATGTTGATCCATTTCTCGTAAGGGCGATTATCATGGCTGAGTCCAGCTATAACCCCAGGGCTGTTTCAAAAAAGGGAGCGAAGGGTCTTATGCAATTGATGCCCAGGACCGCCGAATACCTGGGAGTAGATGACAGCTTTAATCCTGAGCACAATATTGATGGCGGAGTCAGGTATTTCAAAGAACTCCTGGACCAATTCAATGGAGATGTCAAACTGGCCCTTGCAGCCTATAATGCTGGGAGCAGAAGGGTCAGGGAGTATAAAGGCATTCCCCCCTTTAAGGCCACACAGCTCTATGTGAAGAAGGTGTTTGAGTATCATCGGAATTATAAGAAATAGGTAGCCCTGCCTGAGGCAGGCAAGCCTGAATCCCGCTTTCAGCGGGAAACCCGTGAACGGTTATTTGATCTCTTACAGTAATCCTACAGAGAAGGCCAAAAGGAACTGCCCGGTGTAATAAAGAGGTAGACCCAGGAACCGGTTGATGGGTGCTTTTTTCATAAACCGGTCCCGGGCCACGAACAGGTCGGAGACGTAGAAACAGGAGGCCCCTGAAAAAGCCATAACCCGCCCCAATCCGGCCAGATTAGATTCGCCCAAAATCGACCAGGCCCCCGAAAGCATTATGGTGATGACGATTATATAAACAAAGACCGGTACCTTCATGGTCCCAAGATGGGGTTTGAGCCAGAAGTACACGTACCCACTGAAGACGAGGACAATAAGGGTTCCCAGCCAGGTCCACGTGTTTATATGGGCTACACTAAAAAAGCCGATGATGTAAAAGATGTGGCCGACCAGGAAAGAGACCAGTCCCAAAAGGAACATCTTGTGCTGGGGTAAGGCAAGAAAGACATCCCCCACTAAGCAGAACAAAAGCCCAAACAGAAGTAGGTGGTAATATGTAGAAATGGGATGGGGCTGGATAAGGACTGTTATGACAAACAGTGTTGAAAGGGCTGTCTTGGTGGGAAGAATACTCCTGCGATTTTCCCTGTATTCATAATAAAGAAGGAACGGGAGGAGGATTCCCCCTGAAACGATGATGATAATGTTCAGTGCCATGCCGGTTTATTACCCCTGATCCTGGCAAGCTGTCCAGGAGGCTGCCCGAGAATGGCTATTTTTCCCAATCTCTGCGTCAGGCTCAAATTATAATCCTCGAAATACTTCAATGTATTCCTGTGGTTATAATTTTCGCCTTCCTTGATCTTGAAAAATATATGTCATTCTCGGACAGCCTCCTAGAGAACTTGGCTTTCCGAAATGGGAAAAGAAGTGTCGATTTTATTTACAAATCTCCAAAATAAAATTCCTGACACTCTGGTTAAACTCTTTATAGCTTTCTATCATAGCAAAGTGCCCTGCAGACGGTAATACCTCAAGCGTGCTTCCCCTAATTGATTCATGAAGTA
>JAUUWD010000202.1 GCA_030589225.1 Desulfobacteraceae bacterium
GATAAAACAGGGAGCATCCAAAGGTATCGAATTATCTGAGGCCGATATTATCATATCCGGTGGACGGGGTATGAAAAATTCAAAAAACTTTCGCATTCTTTTTGAATGTGCAGACGTTATCGTAGCGGCAGTCGGAGCTTCCAGGGTTGCCGTCGATGCCGAATGGGTTCCATACTCCATGCAGGTAGGACAGACCGGTGCAACCGTGAGTCCTAAAGTTTATATTGCCTGTGGTATCTCAGGGTCTGTACAGCATTTCGCCGGTATGAAGACTTCAGGTCTTATCGTAGCAGTCAATACAGACCCGGAAGCGAATATTACTAAAAATTGTGATTACTACATTGTTTCAGATCTGTTTGAGATCGTCCCGATACTGACCAGACAGCTTAAAGAGATCGTCGGCGAGGATCAATTGACGGGAACAAAATAACGATTGGAGCTTTTTTCGCAATAAAGTCCATTTTACCTGCCCTTGGGCCCTTGGGAAGCTTTGGCTTTTTTTATGAGGAAGAGCTTTGCTAAAGACCTGAAGGCTATCCGAATAGCTGCTCAACAGAATAAGGAATGGTGGAAGCCTGCATTTTTAGAAAAGCTGGCTAATTCCCTCGACCGGATCGTCGTCCCCTTTTACTTTTTCCTTTCTGCGTCCTTAGCGTCTCTGCGGTGAATTAAGAAAGAATCAAGGAGTAAAACATGGATTTAAAAGGTCTTTCAGGTGGCCAATACCGACCCCTCTCAGAAGAACAGGTTAAAACGATTCACGAAGCATCACTCAGCATCCTGGAAAAAACAGGGTTCACCTATGAATCCGGGCTGGATGACACCTTAACAATGCTTGAAAAGGCAGGCGTGACAGTAGATCGGGATAGATCTCGTATCATTTTTCCCAGGGCTCTGGTCATAGAGCGGGCGGCTATAGCCCCTGAGCGGGTGGTCATGTTTAGCCGTGACGGCAAAAATGATCTGGATCTTACAAAGCATCGCGTTCATCTGGGCACAGGAGGGGCAGCCATAAAGGTCCTCGATCTTGAGACCGGTGAGGCCAGATCCACCACCCTTCAAGATCTGTATCAACTGACACGTCTGGTGGATCAACTGGACAATATCCACTTTCTGGTCAGGCCGTGTATCCCGACAGATATTCCAAAAGAGGCCTATGACGTGAATGTATTTTACACGTGCTTAAAGGCTACAGCAAAACACGTCATGGCCGGAGTAAACGATGTCGAGGAGTTCCACAAGGTGCTCGACCTGGCTTCCATGGTCGCGGGAGGCCTTGAAAAGCTCAAAGAAAGGCCATTTATCTCCATTATTACCTCCTTTGCCATCAGTCCCCTGAAACTTGACACACAAACAACGCTTATAATGCAGGAGGCCGTGCGAAACCGTATCCCAGTGGGGCTTTCCTGCGCTCCCATGGCAGGGTCAACTTCGCCCATTACTATGGCTGGCACTCTCGCCCAGATTCATGCGGAACAGCTTGCGGGAATCTCCATCTGTCAGTTGACAAATCCGGGGACCCCGTTACTATATGGCGGCATTCCCGGTATGGCCAATCTCAGAACTATGGGCTATCGCGGGGGAGGAGTGGAATGCGGCATGATGAATGCGGCGATTCACCAGTTGGCGGACTATATCAAGGTGCCTAATTACAATTCATCAGGACTTACGGATTCCAAGCTCCCTGATGCCCAGGCTGGCTGGGAGAAGGCTATGACAACACTGCTCGCGGCAATGGGTGGTTCCAATTATATCCACCATGCAGCCGGAATGCTGGAATCCATGCTCGCATTGGCATATGAACAATTCGTTATCGATGATGAAATCATTGGCATGAGCTGTAAAGTCCTGAAGGGAATTGATGTGGACCCGGAACATCTGGCCCTGGAAGTTATCGACTCTGTTGGGCCTGGAGGCAATTTCATGATGTCACCGCATACATTAGAGCATATGCGACAGGAATACTTTGATGGAAACGGGGTGACCGATGCAAAGGGCCGGGATAAGTGGGAAAAGGACGGCTCTCAAGATGCCTTTGCAAGGGCAAAGGAAATAGCGAAAAAAATACTCGCGCGAGATGAAAAATCGTATATTCCGGAGGAAGTGGACCAGGCTATCCGGAAAAAATATGACATACTACTCTAACACAGACCTCGTTGAGTAGTTGAGTGGTCAAGTGGTTGAGTAGGAAAACATCTATTATCTCCGTTAAAAGGTCCAAAAGATTAACCACTTAACGGAATTTGTTACAAAGGAGAACACCATGTTTGATTTTAAACTTATTGTAGACTCATTAATTGAATGTGATGAAACGAAGGTGCTGAAATTGGTTCAGAATGGCCTGGACGAGGGAGTAGCCGCCAAAGAGATTCTGAACCAGGGTCTTATTGCAGGGATGGACATTGTTGGCGAAAAAATGGAGAACGAAGATATGTTTATCCCTGAAGTCCTGATGGCGGCAAAGGTTATGAGCGTTGCTGTAGGAATCTTGAAACCTCTTTTGGCCGAGGAAGACATGAGCGCTATGGGGAGGGTGATCATCGGAACGGTAAAGGGAGATCTCCATGATATTGGGAAAAACCTCGTTGCCATGATGCTTGAAAGTGCAGGTTTTGAGGTCTACAACCTGGGTGTAGATATTTCTCCTGATAAATTCGTGTCAGAAGTTAATGAAAAAAGTGCTAATATGGTATGTCTTTCAGCGCTTCTGACCACAACCATGCCCATGATGAAGCAAACCATCGATGCGGTGGTTGAAAGCGGTCTAAGGGATCGGGTCAAGATCATGGTAGGCGGAGCCCCTGTCACTAAAAATTATGCAAATGAAATCGGTGCTAACGGTTATGCCCCTGATGCAGGTTCAGCCGCCAAACTAGCGAAGGCTTTATTGCAGTAATACTACTTAACTCAAGATCTGCTCTTGCTACCCTCAAACCCTGGGGGCTTTTGTAAAAGCGCACGCAAATAATAAAGCCCAAAATCCGTGCCTTATGGCACATATTTTGGGCTTTTCTTTAAACATAAACCGAAAAACCAATTGTACGATGGCTGGCGCCCTACTCTGTATTTACGGTGGCCTCCAGTGCCATGACTATCTTCTTTTTAAGTTCTGTCAAATCAAAGGATTTTATGACATAGAAATCCGCGGCAATAGATTTCATATCCTCCTTAAAGGTGTCGTAGGCGGTGCAGAGAACAACAGGCATAGTGTAAAATTTATTTCGAATATCTTGCAACAGATCAAGCCCATTGTAGTCCACCATCTTGATATCCAGCACCACCAGGTCCGGCTTTTCCTCATCGATCTTCTCCAAAAGCTTATGCCCGCTTTCGGCTGTTATAACCTCATACCCTGCCTCGCTCAGTTCCTCTGAATACAGATATCGGATATGTTCTTCATCGTCCACGATCAATATCTTTGCCATAATCTATTCTCCTCGATTTCAGAACATCAAAGATGTATTGGAATCAATAATCATAAAACCCCTTGCCCGTTTTTCTGCCAAGCCAACCGGCATCCACATGTTTTCTCAAAAGTGGGCATGGCCGGTATTTATCATCACCCAATCCCCGGTGCAGGACCTCCATAATGGCCAGACACGTATCCAGACCGATCAGATCAGCCAGTGCCAGAGGACCCATGGGGTGATTCATTCCTAATTTCATTACCTGGTCAATATCCTCTGCTGTGCCCACACCTTCAAAAAGCGCATAGATCGCCTCATTGATCATCGGTAGAAGAACCCTATTGCTTATAAAGCCCGGGAAATCGTTGGCCTGTACAGGGGTCTTCCCCAATTTCACGGCCAGATCTCGCGTCACCTGGAAGGTCTCATCGGAAGTAGCCAGTCCATTAATGATTTCTACGAGCTTCATCATAGGAACAGGGTTCATAAAATGCATGCCAATTATCTTTTCCGGTCTTTTTGTTGACCCTGCAATTTTGGTAATGGAGATGGAAGACGTATTTGATGAAAGAATAACGCCTTCCCTGCAGTATTCGTCCAAATCATTGAAAATCTGCTGCTTAAGGACCTCATTCTCTGTTGCTGCCTCCACAACAAAATCGGCCTTGCCCATGTCCTCCAGTGATGTTGAACCCTCTATCCTGCTCAAGATTCCTTTTTTATCTTCCTCAGTGATTTTTTCCTTCTTGATCATGCGGTCAAGGCTCTTTTCAATGGTTGAAAAGCCCCCTTCCACAAATTCATCCTTAATATCATTCATAACCACTGATAACCCGCTGGTCGCAGCTACCTGTACAATGCCTGAACCCATCTGTCCTGCACCAACTACGCCTAATGTCTTTATCCCCATTCCCTATAATCCTCCTCAATTTTCTCCCTGGACTTTATTATGACTTTGTAATCTACAAAGAATCGGATAAGATCACAACCATTTTCTTATATAACTATTAAAAAACCATTGTTTCTCTCCTGCTACAATGGAGCAAATGAACAATTTGATAGGTTTTATTCTCTTATTTATGACAAATTTATATTGAAATTTAACTAAGATAAAGCATATTATTTAATTAACACATTAATGAAATGGAAAAGAAAAAAAATACAATTGACTGGCAGGTTGAGATCTACCT
>JAUUWD010000126.1 GCA_030589225.1 Desulfobacteraceae bacterium
AGCGATTTGTCGATAAGGGGATTTATGAAGAAAATTGGGGGAGTATGCCTCCAAAAGGTATTATGGATATGGAATTGGAGTAGTAATTGATTTCGGATCTGGTGGGTTTCGTTCCACTCAACCGACCCTACTCAATGTCGGATGAATCGTAGGATGGGTTGAGTCCGTGGGACGAAACCCATCGAAACCCAGTATTAAATACATAATGTAGGATGGGTTGAGTGGAGTGAAACCCATCAAAATAGATACACGATTAAATCATGCAACAAGACCAAACCATAACAAATATTGTCCGATCCAGAAAATCCCTGGTAAAGGATATCCCCTGCACACGATATTCAGAAACAGAGGCAGAGGGCGGATGCGGGGTCACGGGATTTGCATGCAGTATCCCGGTACGAGTAAAGCATATTTTTGAGCCCTCCAGACAGATGCACAACAGGGGCAATGGCCGGGGTGGGGGTATTGCGGCCATGGGTTTTGATCACAATATGCTGGGGGTATCAAAGGAAATTCTTGAACAAGACTACATTTTGCAGATTGCCATACTTGAGGACGGGGTTATGGATGACCTTGAACAGCGGTTTATAGAGCCGTGGTTCAAGGTGGATTTTACTGAGAGTATCCCGCATGTAACTGATTACCGATATGTCGCGGGTCTGGAAGTTCGTCCCCCGGATGTCTGGCGGTATTTTGTCAGGGTAAAGCCACAGGTCCTAAAGGCGTTTATCGCGGAAAAGGGTCTGGAAGGGCTCAGCCAAAGAGAGGCTGAGGATGAGTTTGTCTACCAGAACAGCTTTAATATCAATAAGACATATTACGACGCCATGGGCAGACAGCAGGCATTTGTCCTGTCCCACGGCCGTAACTTTTTTATCCTGAAGATAGTTGGATATGCGGAACAGGTCGTTCAGTATTACAAACTGGATGACTTTAAGGCCCATATCTGGGTTGCCCACCAGCGATACCCCACAAAGGGGAGGGTCTGGCACCCGGCCGGTGCTCATCCCTTTATCGGTCTTAACGAGGCCCTTGTCCATAACGGAGATTTTGCCAATTATCACTCTGTGGCAGAGTATCTGGTCCAGCGAAACATCCATTCACTTTTTCTGACTGACACGGAGGTCTCTGTCCTCTTGTTTGACCTCTATAGCCGGACCTACGGCTATCCTTTAGAATATGTGATTGAGGCACTGGCCCCGACTATGGAGAGGGACTTCGATAAGTTGCCGCCCGAAAAGCAGAGGGTCTACCGGGCAATACAGGCCACACATATTCACGGCTCTCCGGACGGTCCCTGGTTCTTTATCATCGCGCGAAATGATACAAAAAATGACCAGCTTCAGCTCATCGGAATCACTGATACAGCCATGCTCAGACCCCAGGTCTTTGCCCTGCACGACGGTCAGGTCCAGGTGGGACTGATATGCTCTGAAAAGCAGGCCATTGATGCCACCTTGAAAAGCCTGTCAGAAGAAGATCCTCGAGTAGGAACAGTGGCCGACCGGTATTGGAATGCACGAGGTGGCAGTTATACGGACGGAGGGGCGTTTGTCTTTAATCTAAATAAAACAGATCAGGGATCACTTGAGCGAAGATTGACCTGTGTTGATAAGTTCGGCCGGGAGATAGGTGTCCCTGAAGGCCAGGTTCCCTATCTGCCTGGCCGGGTTTACTACATGATGGAAGATGAAGACAGGGAACGCTTTGATATATCCGGCTTTTTTGAATTGCAGCGTCCTGACCTTTTGTATGAGTACGTAAAGGATGGAATGAAACTCTGGGACTATGCAGATTTGATGGACTGTCTCAGGGAAATCAGGGCATGGGCACTTAAAGGAGATGCGCATTTTGAGGTCGCCCTGAAGGCATTGACTCAATTGATCGATCGCCGCTACCCGACTTATGACAAGAGGAGACGATCCGTCTTGCAGATGGTAAACCAGACTCTGGAGACTGTTTTTCGCGGTTTCCCGTCCCTTGAAAGGGAAGATGAGAAGGGTGCATACCGGTTGATTGACTGGGAAAACAGGCAGTTTTTCAGAGGGCCTTCTTACCATGAAAAGGTGTTAATCATTGATGCCTCTCTCTTTCCCCCTGAAGGCAACAGTTGTGACAGTCGCTTGATGGCCGAGGCCTTTTACAGGGGCTGGCGGCGATTTATCGTGTTTGGGCTCAAGGGACAGCGATTCCATGGATGCGGATTTGGACCGGATACAGGTGGAATTCGTATTGATATTTACGGTAGTTCCGGTGACTATATAGGTTCCGGTATTGATGGGCTCAGCATGTATGTGCACGGTAACGGGCAGGATCAATTGGGCCAGATCATGAAATCCGGTAAGATGGTCATCTACGGCGATGCAGGTCAGACATTTATGTACGGCGCCAAAGGAGGAGAAGTGTATGTTATGGGCAATGCCGCGGGCCGTCCACTTATAAACGCAGTGGGCAGACCGCATGTAGTCATAAATGGGACCTGTCTCGACTACCTGGGTGAATCCTTTATGGCGGGTGATCCTTTAAATGGAGGGGGCTTTGTGGTCCTGAATGGCGTTGAGTTCGACAGCGAGGGACGTGCAATCCCACAGCCCAGTCCCTATCCGGGCTCCAATCTCTTTTCCCTGGCATCAGGGGGGGCCATATATATACGGGATCCTTTCAAGTCAGTAGATGAGCAGCAACTGAATGGTGGAGAAATCGTAGCACTCGAAGAGAAAGATTGGGATCTGATTCTTCCGGTGCTCAAGGAAAATGAAAGATTGTTTGGAATCTCTGTTGAGGAAGATCTTTTAGCGGTCGAGGGCGAACAAAGGAACTCTTTGGAGGTTTATCGCAAGGTTAGGCCGAAATAGAGAAGTGCCTAAAATGCCTAAAGTGAACTAAAGTGACTAAAGTTAAGGAAATTTGCAATTTTATATAGTTTCCAGTTTCAAGTATCGGTCGAATTAAAGCCTCTATTTCAGCACGGACAGTATGCCCTGTCTTATGCCCTCGAGTTCGTCTTCCCTCTGTATTTTCTGTCCGGAGGAATCTCTGACATAAAAGACGCCGGTCATTTTTTCCTTGTCACTGCTGAATTTGGCGAATCTTATATCCAAACCCATAGAAAACATCTGTTCTGTCAGTTCATAGAGCAATCCAACTTTTACTCCTGTGTTCACTTCAATAAAGGTAAAAAAATCAGAAATGTCATTGTTGATTTTAACCTTCTTGGGAATCGGCGTTTGATATTCCCCGGAATACAGCATCATTTTACCTTTTTTGTTAAGGAGCAGCTTCCCTAATTGAAGCCGGTCTTCCATGGCTAAACCCAGCTCTCTCTGGATTTTGTCCCACGTTTCATCTTCACGGTACGGGTCAGGGGGGTTTGTTACTTCGTAGACATCAAAGGCAAGGCCGTTTTTCAGGGTAAAAATGTTGGCGGACAGGACCTTTATGTTATTAAGAGTAAAGACCCCCACCATCTTACTGAACAGGCCCGGTTTATCGTATACGCATTGAATCACCCTGGTGACGGGAACGGTTGTGAGCCTTTGCAATTTCCACAAATGTTTTTCTTGCCCCATGGTCAGGGCAAGCCTAAAGTGCTCGGCCATGTCTTTTAGGGTGGTATTTAGGAAATATCGGGATGACAACTGTTCAATAAGGTTAATGATCTCGTTTTTCGGAAAATGAGCTTGCAGACTATCAATGAGCAATCTCTTGTTGTCCTCGATCTTCTTAGTCGCATCCGGGGAGGCCAGAACACCTGTAACCAGGATGTGCTTTACTTTGACAAACAACTCACTGAGGAGCATTATTCTCCAGTCGCTGCGGGCAATAGGTCCGGTTGCAAAACTGTCGGCCACTGTCAACAGGAAAAGCATCTGCAAAAGATCTTTATCCTGGATGATCTGGGCCACCTGAACAGAGGTTTTTTCATCGCTCAGGTCTCTGCGCTGGGAAATATGGGCGAGCAACAGGTGTTCTCTTACAAGGAAAGGGATTACCTCAAGGGCCTTTCCCTCGATACCTAATCTTTTCAAAATCCCAGGGATGAGATTAGCGCCTTTCCTGCAATGATCTTCACCATATCCCTTCCCAATATCGTGGAGAAGTGCGGCTAAAAAAAGCCAATGGGTATTTTCCAGTTCTCCAAAAGCCTCTTTGAGCAGAGGCCAGCGTTCATCATATGCCCCCCTGGCAATATCATTCACAGTCTCAAGGGTCTTCAAAGAGTGTAGATCCATGGTCTCCACATGATAATAGCCTGACTGTGCCAAGTTCCTGATCCTCTTGAATTCGGGAATAAAAAGGGTGATCATTCCGATTTCAAGGGCAAACCTGATAATTTTTGGGTTTTTCGGGTTAAAGACAATCTCTAGAAATAACTCTTTCGCCCCAGGGGTTCCAAGGAGATTCTTGCCTTCTGTGGCGATCTTTTTCCTTGCTTCCCAGATAAAACCCGAGCCTAAGAAAAGCCCCCTCTGGTTGGCCTCGCATAGGGCCTTAAGAATTATCAGGGGCTCTTTTTCCGAAAGCCTTCCCCCTTTTAAGACAATATTCCCCTTCGTCACCTTGAACTCCTGGGGCAAGCCATCCTCGGTTGGCTCTGAACTCACCGGTAAAGGCGCAATGATATCCAGGGCCTTTGCCAGAAACTCTTCATGCCCATAGCGAATCCGGTTTAGATGAAGGTAGAGTTCCCGCATGAATTTATCAGTCCCTGTAATATATGGGCCGTCAACGTAGCCAAGACTGCGGGACAGTTTATTTTGAAGGGAGAGCAGAAGCTTGTCTTCTTTTCTGCCTGCCAGGAGGTGAAGGTGATTTCGTACCTTTAGAAGATAATTGCCCGAACGGTTCAGGTTATCAAATCCAAAATGGGAAAAGACCGCGAACTGTGTGATCTGATTGAGGAGTTTACATCCGAAATAGATCCTGGCCATCCAGGCCATGAAATTGAGATCCCTGAGACCGCCCAGCCCCTCTTTTATATCGGGTTCTACAAAATATTCTTCGCTGCTATATTTTTCCTTTCTCTTTTCCTGGAAAACCAGAAACTGGTTGAGAATGGATTTTTTTTCACGTTCGATCTTTGACCAGAAGGCCGCCTGGAAAAGCCTAAAAAAGGGTCGAGAACCCAGGAGAAAGTGACCGTCCATTACAGACGTTAGAACCTTGAAATCATTCATGGCCAGCCGGACACATTCATGGGTCGTTAAGATTGAATGCCCTACATCCAGCTTGGCATCCCAAAGAGCATATAACGTCCGGCTGATAATTTCATTCATCTGAGGGGAAAGCCTGCCCTGGTGGATCACCATCAGGTCCACATCAGATCCAAAGCAGAGCTCACGCCTGCCATAACCGCCCAAGGCCACAACCGCGAGTGTATTTTCCCTGGCCTCCCTGATCTTGTGCGTGAATCCAGCCGTAAAGAACAGTGATCCAATAAACTGGTTCATAAGACCAGTATATCTTCGAGTTGTGCGAAACCCTGAACTCTGTTTTGAATGTTCAAGAATCAGGACTTCCCTGGCTTCAAGAAAATTCTTAATAAGTTGACGTAACTTATCCAAATATCTAAAGGACGTCTTCGTCCTC
>JAUUWD010000003.1 GCA_030589225.1 Desulfobacteraceae bacterium
TCGAACGACAGGTTTCAGGCTTGTCGGGCAGAACGTGGCTGATCAGATCAATAGCGAAGAAGGCAGGTGAATAGCCTGTGTCTGGGGCTAAAAAGGTTAAAGTCACTTATCGTGATTGATGCTGGGAGGGGAGAAGGTGAATTAGCGACCAGGGTACATGCTTCTCAACTCTTTTGATCCTGCGGGCCATAACCATCTGGGAGAGACCTCCGCGCAACCTCATGTACCCTGTGAAATCCCCGCTTTGCGGAACCCCCTGCGGGGGATTCCACAGGGTAGGTTTTTCAGAATAAGCGTTAGGTAAAGGTCTCTGGAAATGATCCGGAACTAAGGGGTCGCCGATGCTAAAATTATTGGGCAGATGGCTCAAGATTTATGAAAATGAAATCGGGCTCTTTCTGTGGACCCTAGTTCTCCTTTTTCTCATCCGCGGTTCTGGTATCCTTCTCAATAACTATGCAGAGACAGCCTTTCTCAAGCGTTTTGGCGTTGAGTACATGCCCATTGTTAACATGATCAACGCCATAGCAACCTTTTTTATCATGGGGTTAATGGCTGCTATTATGGGAAAACTCCCGGGCAGCCGTCTATTATCCTACCTCTTTGTGTTTTGCGGAGGCTCGGTGGCAGGGCTCCGCTTCCTAATACCTTTAGACATTGATCTCATCTATCCTGTGCTATTTATGTTGAAGTCCCAATATGAGGTCTTGCTCGCGCTCCTCTTCTGGAACCTAGCCAACGATCTCTTTAACACAAGACAATCAAAACGCCTATTTCCGCTTATAACGGCCGGCGGAGTCCTTGGAATGATAATCGGGAGTTTTGGAACCCCTTTTCTGGCCAGGGCATTATCCTTTGATAACCTCCTGTTGGCCTATCTAGGCACCACTCTGCTGGGCGCTGTGGTCGTAAAACGCATGGGCTCTCGCTTCCCCACACTCCTGCTCTCTGACAAGAAGACCAAGAAAGGCAAATCGCGTACGTCTGTCATTGGGGAAGTCAAGAAGATTCTGCCACTTATGAAGGAGTCTACACTGGTAAAGATCCTCATTTTGTTGACCTTTATGGCCAATGTGGTCATCCCCATCATGAATTATCAATTTAACTTTGCCGTTGACCAGACATTTGCCACCGAAGGTAGAATGCTCATATTTTTTGGCTACTTCCGAGGTATACTGAATATCGTTAACCTAATTATTCTTCTGTTTGTCGGAAGGATATATGGCCGCTGGGGTCTACCTGTTGCCCTTATGTTTCATCCCTTTAATTATATACTCGCGTTCGTTGCCTTTTTATTGCGGTTTGATCTTTTTTCGGCCATATATGCGAGAATGTCCACCAATATCCTGCGAACCACCATGAATATTCCTGCCAATGCTGTGCTGACGGGCCTGTTTCCGGCTTCTTACCGCGCCATGGTGAGGCCCTTTCTGAGGGGAACAGTCGTGCGAGTCGGGCTGTTTATGGGTTCTGCCTTTATATTGATTTCTGAAAATATTTTCCATCCCAGATACCTCTCCCTTGTAGCGATTCCGTTTGTAGCCGCATGGGTCATAACACCCTTTTTCCTTAAGAAGCGGTATTCAAAGATCCTGCTGGACCTGATATCCAGGGATATGCTGGACCTGAAGTCTCTGGAAGACGAGGATGTGAGCCATATTTTCTCGGACAAGAAGATACAGGCCCAGTTAGTCCAAGCACTTTTATCGGCCCGTGGGGATAACTGCCTGTGGTATGCCCGTTTGCTGAAATCGCTCTCAGTGCAAAATCTCGATGCCCATATCCTCACCGCTCTCAAGGGTCAAGATGATAAGACCAGGATTGGCCTTTTAGAACTGCTTTCTCCCCATGCTGGGGAACAGGCCATTCAGGTATTAAGGGAATTGGCTGATCCTGAAAAGCTCGATCTAATGGTGGCCATCACCAAGGCCGCTAACCGGCTTGCCCCTGAACTTTCCTTCAATTTTGACCAAGAGGTCTTTGAAACCAGTAAATACCCTGAAGTGAAGGCCTATGCGGTCATAGGCCTCTTTCACCAGGAGCCTCAAAAGTACAGAGGGATCATCGATTCCTGGTTAGACTCAGATGATATAACGGATAGGAAGGCGGGCGTCATTGCTGCCGGTGAGTCAGGAGAGGATTCCTATGTTCCCCGGCTAAAAGAGATCTTAGGTGCTCAAGAGAATGGCCCCATCCTCCCTTCGGTCTTAGAGGGGCTTCACCGACTTGGGACTCCCGAACTGAATGTTCTGGCCCTTGCATACCTCTCTCACCCTCAGGAATCGGTCCGTTTAGCCGCCTTGGAGGCATTTGAAATAGATGACGATGAAACCCTGAGGAAGGTGATTGCCCTTATGAAGGATCCATCAGAGCAGGTTTACGGACTGGCAAAAACCAAGATTTCTGCCTCCCCCTATCACAATGGTCAGCTGTTAGTCGAATCGCTCAGCATACCGCAACGCAGGCTACGGGAGGGCATATTTGACTTATTAGAATCCCTGCGGATACAGGACCTGGATGTCTTTCGGTTCGCCCGTTCCCAGATCGAGGGTTGTTACAATCACTTTGCGGAGGTAGAAGGCCTTGGGCTTCTTCCTGCAGGCCCTAAGAGAGATCTGCTCATAGACCATTTAAACCAGGAAAGGCTCGTAAAGATAGAAAATGTCCTTCGAGTCCTGACTGCACAGGATCGTTCCGGGCAGATGAGGATTATCTGTAGGGGGATTTTTTCGTCGGATGCCCGTGAGCGAGCCAACAGCCAAGAGGCCCTGGATAACCTGATAGATGTGTCTTTGTCAAAAATCCTGGTACCCCTCCTGGAAGATTCCCCCCCTTCCCAGCACCTTGCAATTGGCAGGGGATATTTCCAGCTACCGAATTTTCGTTCTGACAAGGCCACGCTCTATTCCCACCTTTTAGCCGAAAAGGGCTGGGTCACGGTCGCCCTGACCCTCTCTATGGCAGCGGACCAGAATCGGGCTGGGATAGATCCAGGGACCGTTCTGGAACTTACGAGGTCCGAAAACGAGTACATTCGTCAGATGGCTCAACGCATCATGGATCAGCAAGAGGGTCATCCCGACAAAAAGGAGGATGGTATGGAAACAGAAATCACTATTTCCGACAAGATATTAACTCTGAAAGGGATCGAGATATTTGAAGATCTGCCCGTGAGTGAACTGGCTGCTGTTGCATCGGTCACAGAAGAGATCGTTTACCCGCCGGGCAAAATCGTAATCAAACAGGGTGATCCCGGAGAAATCATGTATCTGATTATCAAAGGAGAGCTGTCTGTTATTGAAGATCAGGAGGAAGGCCATGAAATTGAAGTGGATCGGATGGGTGCAGGCGATTCTTTTGGAGAGATGGCCCTTTTTGAAGATTTGCTTCGAGCAGCGACCGTCCGCACAGAGCAGGAGTCCCACCTCTTAGTCCTCCATAAGCAGGAATTCAGGGAGATAGTGAGGGAATATCCCGAAGTTGCCCTTCACATGTGCAAGGTATTGAGTGGACGAATGCGGAAACTGCTTAGGAAAATGAGGATTTAGGCAGAGCGATTCTCAAGGATGCAAATTCTATCCAAGAAAAAAGCTGAGGGATTTTAGCTTGATGATATCGCAATTTTAATAGTACGGTTCAATTCCGGAATGTTGGAAGTTAAGTGACCCCCGGCAAAGCCGGGGGTTAACCTGTTTGATTATTATTTTTGGGAGAAATGAGAGCCCAGGTGTTTTGTCAAGATTTCATTGTAAAAATTGACAAGATGTTGTAAAACCATGGCGGAAGCTCAGCCCTGCATGGCTCCACCAAAGTGATCAAAGTCAGTTATTCTGCAGGTTTCAGAGGTATTGAGACTTCTACTGGCCTGGCCGTTGGTTCCCAAATTATCCATAACATGGTCCAGACCAAAAGAGAGACGTCATGAGAATAGCCTTCTTAATGGATAGACTGGAGTCGATCAATCCGGAAAATGAGTCCACCAGTTACCTGATGTATGAATGCAATCAGCGGGGACATACCGTCTATTTTCTTGAACCCCATGATGTATATATTCGTAGTCATGTGGTGGTGGCGAGAATGCGAGATATCACTGTACCGCCCGATCTCTCTATAAAAAAATACTGGCGTTGCCTGATAGCTTGTATGAATAGAGAGGAACTGATATTTGAAACCATCACAGATCTCGATGCCCTATTTTTGAGAAAGGATCCCCCTCTAATCTACCAGACCTTGGAATTCTTAGCGCCTATCAATGATCAGGTGTTCATGATAAACAGTACCACAGGGCAAATTCTTGGGAACAGTAAACTCTATATCCTCAATTTTCCGAGCATCATACCAGAGACTCACGTCTCCAGAGATCCAGTCCGACTCAAGAAAATCATCGATGATTTCGGAGGCGCCATGGTAGTCAAGCCGTTGCAGAGATATGGTGGGGAAGGTGTGATCAAGGTCAGCACTCGCGATCGTGAAAATCTGGCTTCCTTGATCAATTACTATACAAAGGCCTCTAAATCCTACCCGGAGCGTGAGCCAATTATGGTCCAGGAATATCTGGATGTGGTGCAGACACAGGGTGATATCAGAATTCTTTTGCTGAACGGAGAGATCCTGGGTGCAATGAGAAGGAAGCCTCGTGAAGGGGATTTTAGGACCAACATTCATGCCGGGGGCCGGGCACATAGGCACGAGGTGACGGAGACAGAGAAAAAGCTCTGTCTTGCTATCAAGGAGAGATTGATTAGGGATGGTCTGTTTTTTGTGGGCGTTGACGTGTTAGGAGATAAACTGGTTGAGGTAAATTGTGTCAGCCCGGGAGGCATTCCTCGCATAAACCGACTGAACAACGTAAAGCTTGAAACCAAGGTAATTGATTTTGTTGAACACAAGGCCAACGAAATGAAAGAAAAGAGCCGATAGCCCAGTTGAATCCATGTTTCGAAATTTCTATCCCGCTGAATGCGGGAAAATCAGAGGGATCATTAGTAGTGGCAGGTCTATGCCGTCCACACGGAATAGTGCCTCTTTTATCAAGTGTTCGGCATTAAGGATCTGGAATCTCCCCTGGAGACGTTAAAGAGAAGAAAGGAAACAACCATGAGTCCTACCTCCTCAGTGACAATCGAGAGTTTTCTTAAAGGCATCCTCTGTCTTGCGGTTGCAATGCTCGTGCTCTTGTTCCCGGGCCTGTCCGGTACTCAGAGCAATGCGGCCTCCTGCCTCAAAATCGGCCTTCCAGAAGATCCCAGGACGCTAAATATCTGGCTTGCAAGCGATAGAAATTCTCGTAATATCCTATCCCAAATATATCAACCCCTCTATACACGCGACCCTGACACACTGAAACTTGTCCCGTGGTTGGCAGAACAAGAACCGGTATTTGACGCTGAAACGCTTTCATATACAGTGAGGATCAAACCGTCCAAATGGTCCGACGGCTCGGAGCTGACCTCAGAGGATGTGGCCTTTACCGGGCGTGTGATAAAGGATTTTAGGGTGCCCAGGCTTGCATCCCGGTGGAATTTCATCAAAAGGATTGAAACGCCGGATAAACACACCGTGAGATTTTATCTCAAGGAGCCGAAGGCCATCTTTCTGAGCAGAACCCTGACAACGCCTATTGTGCAAAAGAAGGAATGGATCAAGATTGTTGAAAAGGCTAGGGGCACAGAAAAACCGCTCATCAAGTTGCTCAATCACAAAATAGAGAAGCCAGTGGGGAGCGGCCCTTTTATCCTTAAGGAATGGAGACAGGGGTGCTATCTCTTTCTCCAGAAGAACAAATACTTCTTTGGCACAGGTCGCAGGATAAGCGGCCGGATCCTGGGGCCCTATATCGATAGTATTATTTTTAAGATTTATGGGACCTCCGATGCAGCCATCCTTGCCCTGAAGAAAGGGAGCATCGACATGT
This sequence comes from Desulfobacteraceae bacterium, assembly GCA_030589225.1. GTDB lineage: Bacteria > Desulfobacterota > DSM-4660 > Desulfatiglandales > Desulfatiglandaceae > 4484-190-2. The sequence continues at coordinate 5,915 of JAUUWD010000003.1, forward strand.
TCTGGTGGAGAATTCAGGCGGGATATCTCCAGGACCTCAAAACACAGAAGGATATCCAAATATTTTCCAATGAAAAGAGTGGCCTTTATTACATCGGCTTCAATGTCAGGAAACCGCCCTTTAATGATGTGAATCTCAGGCGTGCTGTGGCTACATTAATCGACAAGGACTTTATTATATCCAGAATCCTCCAGGGATTGGCGATTAAGATGAATTCCATTGTGCCGCCCGGCAACCAGTTTTGGTACTGTCCGGAAGTGCCCCGGTACGCTGAGGGGCTCAACAGGGAGGAGCGCATCAAAAAGGCCTATGAGATTCTGCGAAAGGCCGGTTATACCTGGCAGCTGCCGCCCGTTAATGGACAGGGCAAGGTGGTCAAGGGCAAGGGAATTCGGCTGCCCAACGGACAGCCCATGGAAAAATTCACCATTTTGACACCCCCGGCTGACTATGACCCTCTTCGAGCCATGGCTGGGATGATCATTCAGGAATGGCTCGGAATGGTGGGCATCCCGGCCTCTGCCAAACCCATGGCCATTGGATCCCTGATCCAACAGGTCAAGGGACGCCGTCAATTTGATTCTTTTATCTTGGGCTACGGAAGGCTGGATATTGATCCAGACTGGGTGAGAAACTTCTTTCACTCCAGTAATGACAAACCGAGGGGCTGGAACATGAGTGGATACAAAAACCCTGATTTTGATCGCATTGCCGAGGAGTCTGCCAGCATCCTGGATCGAGAGAAACGGCGAAAATTGATCTGGGAGATGCAGAAGATGATTTTGCAGGATGTCCCCTATATTCCCTTGTACAACCCCAGATTGATTGAGGCGGTCCGTAAGGACAAATTCAGCGGTTGGGTGGGGACACTGGGAGGAATCGGGAATATCTGGTCGTTTTGTGAAGTGAGACTAAACTGAAGCATAAGGTGATATCTGTGACGCTTCGGACCTCTCGACACATTCAAAAAACTGAAAAGGCCTGTAATTCATTGTTCAGCCCAGGTCCGTTGAAAGCCCGAGCGTCGGCAGGTCTAGAAGGATTCCTTTGATATGGAGTTGTGGATATACACTAGCCGGAGGCTGGTTCAGATCGTTATCATTTTTTTTGTGATCCTCACGGTCTTGTTCCTACTTTTCCGCCTGGCCCCTGGGGACCCCGTGAGCAGGATGGTGGACCCCAATTTGACGCCAGAGGACGCACAACTTCTCATTGAAGAATTAGGCCTTGATCAGCCTGTGTGGATCCAATACTTCTATTACCTGAAGAACTTCTTAACGGGTCACTTTGGCTTTTCCTTTCATTACGGGCGGCCGGTGGTTCAGATTATAGGGGACAGACTCCCTAACACCATTCTGCTCTTTACCACCTCCATTATCCTTTCCGCCCTGGTGGGCATATTTTTGGGCAAGATCGCGTCGTGGCACAAGGGAGAAAAAACGGACACGTGTCTGACCGTGGGCGCTTTAGTCACTCATACTGTCTTCCTCCCTTGGCTGGCCCTGATCATGATCTGGGTGTTTGCCTACAAGCTGGGTTGGTTCCCCATCACCGGAATGATTTCTGAGGAAGTATGGCTTGACCCTGACGCCGGCTTATGGCCCAAATCTGTGGATATTCTCCATCACATGGTCCTCCCGTTGACTACCCTGTTTCTCATACATTTCGGGAGCTACTTGCTGATCATGCGCACCAGTATGCTGGAGACACTGAGAGAAGATTACATCCTTACCGCAAGGGCCAAAGGCCTTCCGGAAAAAGTGATTCGAAATCATCATGCAGCACCCAACGCTGCGCTTCCCGTGGTGACGAGCGTGGGCCTCAGCCTGGCCTTTTCCATTAACGGGGGGGCGCTTACAGAAACGGTCTTCACATGGCCAGGAATCGGCAGGGAGCTCGTCTTTTCGGTAAGCCACAATGATTACCCCCTGGCGCAGGCCTCATTCCTGCTCATCGCCGCTGTGGTGCTGGTTTCCAATCTGGTAGTGGATATCCTTTACGCCTACCTTGACCCACGGATCAGGTATTGATTGGAATAATCTGTTGCATATGAGTGGAAAAAGTCTCGATAATAGGCGCGTACAAAAATTCCATTGGATGTCCCGATTCCTGTCAGGATGGGCTATCTTCAGGCAGAGCTTTCTTGGTAAGATTGGTCTTACGCTGCTGGCCTTGTTCGCTTTGATGGCGCTCTGCAGCTTTATTCCGCCCCTCGTAGACCCCATGTACCAACCCATGGCAGGGGTGGATCCGGAGATTTCCACGGTGACGGGTCCGAGCACGAGACACTGGTTGGGAACCGATTTCATGGGCCGGGATCTCCTGAGTCAGCTCTTGGCTGGTGCCAGAGTCGCCTTCATGGTGGGGGTTTCAGCGGCGTTTATGAGTGTGTTTCTTGGCACGGCCATAGGGATGATTGCCGGCTATATGGGGAAATTCGCGGACACCCTCCTCATGCGACTGGCAGACATTATCATGGTCATGCCGGCCCTGGTGGTGTTACTGATGCTGGCTGCACTTTTTGGCCAGCTCAGTATCTGGTTCATTGTTTTCTTTATTGCGCTGTTCCGGTGGCCAGGGGTGTCGAGGGTCATCAGGGCTCAGACCCTCTCGTTGAAGCACAGGCCTTTTATCGAGGCGGCCCGGGTGGCCGGGGCCTCACATCTGAGAATCATTTTCAGACATATCACGCCCAATGTATTGCCTCTTTCATTTCTCTACATGACCTTTCAAGTGACTTCCGCGATTATCATTGAAGCGGCTTTGGCCTTTTTAGGGTTCGGAGATCCCCGGACGATCAGTTGGGGAATGATGCTCCAATGGGTGTGGAAGACCGGACACATGTTCAACGCCCCTTACTGGCTTCTACCCCCAGGCATCTGCATCTCATTGATCACCCTTTCCTTTTATATGTTGGGCCGGGCCATGGATGAGGTGCTTGACCCGAGGCTGAGAAAGGAGGGGCAGACCGATTAAAATGGCGCTATTGGAGGTTGAAGATCTGACCATTGGCTATCAAAGCCAGAGGGGGTTTCTAAAAGCGGTGGAAGGGGTTTCGTTTTCTTTGGATAAGGGCAGGTCCTTGGGTTTTGTGGGAGAATCCGGCTGTGGAAAGACCACGCTGGGTATGGCCCTGATGAGATTGCTGCCCCCCAATGGGCGGATTCGGGAAGGCCGTATTCTCTTTGATGGCCAAGATCTCCTTGAAAAGACGGATGAGGAGATGAGACAGGTCAGGTGGCAAAAAATGGCCATGATCTTTCAGACCGCCATGAACGCCCTGAATCCAGTGCACCGGGTTAACGACCAGATTGCAGAGGCAATCTTAACCCACAACCCTTCTCTTGGCAAACAAGTGGCATATAAACAGGTCGAAGGGCTTTCTCGACTCGTGGGGCTTTCAAAACATCGTTTGAGAGATTACCCGCACCAGTACAGCGGCGGGATGAAGCAGAGAGCCATTATTGCAATGGCGCTGGCCTGCCAGCCCAAGCTGATTATTGCCGATGAGCCCACTACTGCCCTTGATGTTATTGTCCAGGATCAAATCTTGGAAGAGATCAAGAATATTCAGAAAGAATTTGACATCAGCATCATTTTTATCTCTCACGATATCTCCATCGTGGCAGATGTATCCCACGATATCGGTATCATGTATGCGGGCCAGTTAGTGGAATACGGGGCCAGGGAGGAGGTGTTTGAGTCCCCAATGCATCCTTATACGAAGGCTCTCCTTTCATCCTATCCCACGTTGACAGGAGAAAAGGCTCAACTGATGCCTATTCCAGGTGAGGCACCCGATCTCATTCACCCGCCCTCTGGATGTCGCTTTTTTGATCGCTGCGCGGGGGCCAGAGCCTCATGCAGAACTAACCCTTTGGTATGGCTGGAGATAACACCAACGCACAAGGTCTTCTGTTACCAGTGTGGGAGGCAGTGTGGGAGATAAAACGTAAGGATCATGATGGGTAACGGCAAACAAACCATCCTTGAGCTGGATCGTATCGTTAAAAGATATAGAACCAAGGGCTTCTTCTTCGGGGCACACGGGCAAGACGTCATTGCCCTCAATGAGGTATTCATCAAGATATTGAGGGGGGAGATATTCGGTCTCGTCGGTGAAAGCGGGAGTGGAAAGACCACGGCCGGACGCCTGATAGTCAGACTGGAACAACCTGACCAAGGAAAAATATATCTGGATGGTCGTGATATTACTGGCCTAAAGGGAAAGGCCTCAAAAGATTATTCCCGCCGGGTCCAGATGATCTTCCAGGATCCTTACCAATCTCTGAATCCCCTGCTCTCAGTCTTTGACACGATCTCAGAACCTTTAATCATCCACAAAATTGGAAATGCCGAAGCCAGAGAGGACTCTGTGTGGCAGGCCATGAAATCGGTTGGCCTATCCCCGCCCCATGACTTCGCGCATCGTTATCCTCACCAACTGAGCGGGGGGCAGAGACAGAGAGTTGCTATTGCACATGCCATGGTCCTGAAGCCGGAGTTTGTGGTGGCTGACGAGCCCACATCCATGCTTGATGCATCTATGTCGGCACAGATCTTTAACATCCTGCTTGAAATGCGGAGAAGACTTAAGGTAACATTTCTCTTTATCACCCACAGTTTAGCGGCTGCCCGCTACCTCTGCGATCGCATTGCCGTGATGTATAAAGGGAACTTGATGGAAATAGGACCAGCGGAGGAAGTCCTGCGAAATCCGAAACACCCATATACACAGGCCCTCATGGATGCCCTGCCTAAATTCGTGCATTCCGGGGGCGTAAAACGCTACGAGACTCTTCTCCAGGCGGAGCGCGAAGTTTCCGGATATGTAGGGTGCCCCTTTTTCGTTAGGTGCAAGGTCGCCCGTGCACCGAAATGTAGCCGCGAAAAACCCCCTTTGAAGAAATTAGACGACTCCCACTCGGTAGCCTGCTTTTATGCAGAACCAGGGATTAAAACTAGATCTGGAGGCAAAGCATGAAATACCCTTTTATCATATCCCTGCCACACTGTTCCAACCAGATTCCTGAAGAAGTGAGACCGGCTTTTGCCCTCACCAAGGATGAAATATGGGAATCTACCGCCAGAGGGGTACTAGAGATTTTTGGATCAATCCCTGCTAAGAAAATCCTTTTTGCCCAGTGGAGCAGACTTGTGGTAGATCTGAACAGGAGCCCCAGCCGACGGGATGTTAAAGGGGTCATCGCTCAAGTGGACTACCATGGCCGCTCCATCTATCGTTCAGGCTGCATCCCAGATGAAAAGGAGATAGAGCGGCGGCTAAGCAAGTATTACTGGCCTTTCCACAAATGCTTGGTTGAGTCGGTTCAAAAAACGGATATTAAGGCGTTATTTGATTGTCATTCTCTCAACGGGACTGGTCCGGAAGAAGCGCCTGATCCCGGAAAGAAAAGGAAGGATATTATCTTAGGTAATAACGGAGACCATTCTGGATATATGAATCCGGCGCGCGGCAGTATAACCTGCCCTGCGGAAACCCTGCAGTTGATGAAAAAGGCCTTTCAAATGGCCGGATTTTCTGTTTCTATAAATGATCCCTATCCTGGCGGTTTCATTACGAACTATCACGGTGAAAAATTCGTTGGCGCGGGAAAGACTGCCGTCCAGATCGAGATCAATCAGGATCTTTACCTAGACCCCACTCATACGCAACCATCGCCCAAAAGGTTAGAGGAGGTCAAGGCCAGGGTTTTGCAATCATTTGAGGAAATTGCCAGGAAATTGTAATTAAAATAGGTACAATGGGCTTCTCAGGGAGATTTTTTGTATGAGCAGGGTAAGAGGGAAATCACTATGAAATGGAAAATTACATTGTCAATCGTAGTTGGAAATTCAATCGGGGCCATTTTGACCCGTCTCTATTTTTCCGTTATCGATCAACCCTATCATGCCCAGCAGGGCGTACCTCCTCTCCATAATGATCCTTTTTTTCTGATCGTCACCGGAGCCCTTATCTTTGCTTTCGTGTGGATTATGGTCCGGAAGTCCTCTCGCTTGTATCAGGTCGCGAATGATGAAGTATCAATTGACAGCATAGACGAAATATCCGCCCAAAAACTCAAAAGAGGAGCCATGCAATTTCCCCCTGTTGTAGCAGGAGTCTCTTTTCTGGTCTGGGTCCTGGCTGGCTTTATCTTTGGCTTGATTGAGCCTATCATTTCCGAAATGCTCTATGGAATCGACCCCCCTGATCTCATCGAATGTATAAAGCGCTTCTTTGGTATCGCCTGCATCGGAGGCTCAATCACCACTCTCTTTGTCTATTTTTCTGTGGAAAGTCTCTGGCGAAAGGCAATACCAAAGTTCTTCCCTGAAGGAGATCTGAGCCAGGTGAAAGACGTCTTTAAGCTCCATGTGCATGATCGCCTTTTCATCGCGTTTGTTTCGATCAGCCTGGTGCCCCTACCCTTGCTCGGGATTGCTGCCTACACAAAAGCACAGGCGCTCCATAAGGCTGACGCGATCGTAAGAGCCCAACTCCTTTCATCTTTACTTGTGGAAATCATCGTTATCACAGCCATCTGTGTAGCCGCCTCCATTCTATTATCAGTCTTTGTTTCCAGTAGCGTTTCCACGCCCTTGAAGAAAATAGAAGCTGCCATGAAAGAAGTAGAGAAACAAAACCTGGATGTGCGTGTGGAGATTATATCAAACGATGAAATCGGGTCTGTTACTGAAGGTTTCAATATCATGGTTAAGGGATTGAAAGAGTCTGAATCAATAAAGGATTCCTTCGGGAAATATGTGAGCCAGGAAATACGAGATGAGATCCTGTCGGGGAGAGTATCCCTGGATGGGGAGATGAAGAGGGTGACCCTGTTGTTTTCGGACCTCCGGAATTTCACCCCTTTTGTGGAATCTACCCACCCCAAGCAGGTAATCACCGTAATGAACCAATATTTTACCCAGATGACAGAAGCTATCAAAGAAAACCGTGGTCTGGTTCTCCAGTATGTTGGGGATGAAATTGAGGCGGTATTCGGAGCCCCTGTAAGCTATGACGATCATACGGATATGGCTGTTGAGGCTGCATTGGGGATGAGAAGACGACTGATTTTATTGAATCAAAGCCTTGAAAAACAAGGATTCAGCCCGTTCCAACACGGGATCGGTATTCATACTGGAGCTGTATTAGCTGGCAATATCGGAAGTAAAGACCGGATTTCATATGCCCTGGTAGGCGATACTGTGAATTTAGCCTCAAGAATCGGGGGACTGACCAAGGAATTTTCCTGTGACATTCTCTTAAGTCAGACTACTTATAACCTTCTCACCGGCAGTTTTTTCACCGAGCAGCTGTCTGCTGTTAAGGTCAAAGGCAAGAAAGAAGAGGTAATGATTTATAAACTTTTAGATCATGCTTGAATTGTTTTAACCCGACAATTGAAGCTGCCTGCAGCAAGCTGCGGGGAATGCGCTCGCTATGTATTTTCAAGATAGGTGATTCTCTCGCCTTGGCAGGATACGAATTCCGAAAGGTTTATTATTATGGGCGATACTTTATTCCTACAATTCTATAATAAAACAAAAAGTGGCTATTTTGATCTGTGTAATGGTTTTTCAGATACCTATGATCTGTGTAAAAGCAAAGGCGATTTTTATTGGACCGAACATGAGATATACCGTACAAAATGGTACTTAGATGAGACATATGAAAATAGAGAATTGCCCATTAATAAGGGCACAGTCTATATAAGCGCTATCTATATGAATCATTTGTATCAATCGTATATATGGGCAAAAGAATATCCGAATATCCGGTTTATAGTAGGTGGTCCTATTGCAGCAGAAAGACGAATCGATGAAAATGGCTGGCATCCTGTTTATGTAAAGGTTGACAGTTATGATATGTTGCCATCGAATTTGGAAATAACTGGCAGAAGTGTAGAAGATTGGTTTGAGGTTCCAAACTTTTCCGGAAAATGGCAGGTTGATGTGCCTGAATTTGTGCCGGATGACAGCCGTGTCTATTTCTCATATACATTGGATACCGGGTGTTATTGGCGTAAATGTGTATTCTGCAACATTGCCCTTCATGCAAGGGAAGTATTCAGGAAAAGAAAGGATATGAAATATGAGTTTGAAGACATGAAACATAATGGACATAAAATAGTGCGTTTAAATACAGGATCTATAACAACGAAATACATAAGAGAAGTACTGCCTGAACTACCACGGAGGGATGACATGGAGTACCGGCTGTTCATGAGACCTGCTAAAGCGGAAAATACAGCTTTAAAGGAAGTGTTAAGTGAGTATGGTGGCAAATTTCCGAAACTAATATTGGGTTTTGGTATGGAGTTCCCAACTAATCGTATGTTGAGATATATTGGCAAAGGTTGTAATACGGATGAGGTGTTAGAATTTCTTCGTTTATGTTATGGAAATAGAATACATATTAATGCAAATTTCATATTAGGTTGGAATAACCTGATTGAAGATGATATTAGAGAACTGAAAAATTTCATGGACAGTGTACCTGAGAATTCTATTACTACTTTTCAAATGAGATGGCTTTTTGCTCATCCACATACAAAGGTCCATGACACCTATAAAGGCAAAGCTATCAAATTAGGTCCATTTTATGAGGGTTTTCGCACTGAAATAAACGAAAAGCAAATGGAGTTAAACAGAGAAGCAGGAGACATTATTGGCCAATATAGCAGTATCAAACATTACAAGGTCGAAGGTATGGTAAATATCAGAAAGCATTTGGAAAAGAATTGATGCAAAATCTTAACAGTTTAGCTATTTGAAAATAATGTAACAAGGGCCGCGGGTATCTCTTTTCCCGCTTTACCGGGACAAAAACCTGCCTCATTTCATTGAACGGCAGATTAGCCCTAAAATTCATCCAGAGCAGCCCCAAAAGACAGACTCCTTTATAACAGTAGCCTTATCTGCCTGCTCCGTGCTCCTGTATAAGGTCACGGGGGCGTTCTACTATCTCAGAAGAATTTGTGTTGCGGCCCTTCTGAAAGAGATACCCGTGGCCCGATAATCCAATAATTTTTTCAATTGGCTAAAATGTTACACAAAATCTTGTTAAGTGAATGGAGGGAGGCATGAGCCAAAGGAAAGTAAGGCTGTCAGGGGCGTTTTTTATAGCCTTTTGTTTGGCATTGCTGCCTTGTGGTTGTGAGGGAGGTGGAAAAAGCAG
>JAUUWD010000307.1 GCA_030589225.1 Desulfobacteraceae bacterium
TTTAATGACGGAAGTCAGTTAGGGCTTGGTGCAGAAATCGGGATCAACACCTCAAAACTTCACGCCTTTGGTCCCATGGGACTGGAGGAGTTGACCACTACAAAATTTATTGTATATGGGCAAGGACAGGTTAGGGATTGACGATTGACTATTTTCGATTGACTATTGACTATTGATTATGAACTATCAAGATAAAAATATTTTTCCGCGAATCAAACTTGACAGTTTAGTAAAAAGTCGGATTTAGTGGCTGCGCCATTTTAACCACAGGGAGAAACCTTATGTTTTCAACGCTTTATACGTTCAAGGTTTCTCGCGGAGTTTATCCCGCTATGCGAGGCTCGAAATGACAAGCGGAAGAGACTTTTTGCGAATTCATCAATCATCAATAGTCAATATTCAATAGACAATTCATAAAGGTGTTTCCTTTGAAATTAGGTATCCTTGGCGGAACATTTGATCCGATTCATCTGGGCCATTTGCGCACAGCAGAAGAAATTGGGCAGGAACTGGGCTTGGAAAAAGTCTATCTAATTCCATCCGCTTCTCCCCCCCACAAAACCAGGGAACCCGTGGCCCCATTTCACCATCGGCTAACCATGGCACGACTGGCAGTGGGTGATTCTTCCCTGCTTGAAATCCTGGATCTGGAAGGGAAACGCCCCGGATTTTCCTATTCCATTGAAACGCTTAGAGAGTTTCATCATATCTTTAGCCCGGATCCTGAACTCTTTTTTATCCTGGGCATAGATGCTTTTTTGGAAATCAAGACGTGGAAAGAATACCAGAAACTCTTTTACTATGCACATTTTGTCATCATTGAACGTGCCGGATTTCGTCCTCGCGATCTTGAGGCATTTCTCTTAAGCATCGGTTTGAATGTGAAAAAAACCAAACTGCCTGATGTCTTCAGCGTTTCATCGGGTAATACCGTGGTACTTAGGGCACCTACACTTATGGACATATCATCCACACGCATAAGAGAATTGGTTGCAGAAGGTAAATCCATTCGTTTTTTACTCCCTGAGATGGTAAGAAATTATATTATGGAAAAAGGATTATATAGAGACTATGCGGGCCCTCGATAAGGCAAAATTGTGTCTGAAAATCATAGAGGAGCGAAAGGCCATTGACCCTGTCCTTTTTGAAGTTGGCAAACTCGTCTCCATTACGGATTACTTTCTCATCGCCAGTGGAAACTCCAGCAGACAGGTTCAAGCCATTGCACGCCATCTTCAAAGAAGAATGCGTGAGCAGGGTTTCAGGCCCGACGGTATAGAGGGGGAACAACAAGGGCACTGGGTGTTGATGGATTACGGGGACGTGGTCATCCACCTGTTTTACCAACCCATAAGAGAGTTTTATGACCTGGAAGGTCTCTGGATCGAGGCCCCACGGATGGACTTATAGATTGACTATTGACGATTGAATATTGAATATTTAAGGAATTTTTTCGTAACTTCTCAATAAGTTCGGGCGTGCACAACCGGATTAATGCCTTGAGCGAATGACAATGGCTGTATTCACTTTCCGCTTCCAGCCCGTAGGGCTTACAGGCCGGAGGGGAGTTTAGGCCTGCCCGCCAGTGCCAGGCGATGGCAGGCGGGCGTAAGCCTTTTATAAAATCCTTACGGCCTCCGGCCCGTAGGGCCTACGCCCCGGAGGGATAAACTCCACCCAAGCTTATTGAGAACTTACATTTTTTCGATATTAAAACTATATTAAAAATGACGGAGACACAAATATTCAATAGTCAATTCCGGCTTGTCCGGGTCAGGGGATATTTAATTTTGAAGGTCAAGTGCTATTTTTATATCAAGCAGGTCATTTTTATGCTTTGCTTGTTCATGTTACTTTCCAACCTTTCTTTTGTAACGCCCAAGGCCTTTGGGCTCTCAATTGAGGAGGAAAGAAGACTGGGTCAACAATTTTTAGGCCAGATCCGAGGATATTTTGAACTGGTAGATGATGAATCTGCCAATCAATTCATAACGGATTTGGGACGTTATCTCACCATGCCTTTGGAAACAAAGCCCTTCCCTTTTCATTTTTATATCATAAAGGATAATACCCTGAATGCCTTTGCAGCGCCAGGAGGACATATCTTTGTCTTTTCCGGACTAATAGAGGCCATGGACAATCTGGATGAACTTGCGTCTGTCATTTGCCATGAACTCGGCCATGTCACTGCCAGGCACATATCCCAGCGCATAGAGCAAAGCAAGAAAATAGGGTTTGCCACCATGGCAGCAATTCTGGCTGGTGCTTTGATTGGGGGTGAAATAGCAGGAGCCGTAATGACAGGAGCGATGGCCGCTGGAATGCAGGCCCAACTGAGCTACAGCCGAAACGACGAACGGCAGGCTGACCAGTTGGGGTTCAAGTACACGAAGTTGGCCAGCTTTAACCCCGCAGGGCTGATCAGCTCACTAAAAAAAATTCAGAAAGGACAATGGTTTGGTACGGATAGGGTACCGGCCTACCTGTTAACCCATCCTACCGGACCCGAAAGGATGTCTAACCTTGACGCAATGTTGACCCATTTCAAACCTGATCCCCCAACCAAAGAAACCATCCAATTAAGAAAGCGCTTTCCCCTCTTTAAAACCATTCTCCGGGCAGAATGTATGGATTCCCAGGAAGCAGAAAGGCTTTTCCTCCTTGATCTTAAAAAGAACCCTTCATCGTTTTTATCCAATTTTGGCCTTGGAATTGTTTATAGGGAAAGATCAGAGTATGATCGCGCAATTCGTCATCTAAAAATCGCTCTCAAGGAAGATCCGGCTTCTACTCCCGTGCTAAGAAACCTGGGGGAAACCTATCATATGGCGGGGCAGGACAGAGAGGCCATACCGTTTCTTGAAAAGGCCTTTGACCGTGATGGTCAGGGCCGCTCTACGATATTTCTCCTTGCACTGTCTTATGAAAACCTTGAAAAGTACGAAAGGGCAATTCAACTCTTAAAGAAACTGACCTATCTGAAACCCGTTGATAACGAGGTCTATTATCACCTGGGCCTTTCATACGGAAGGCAAAACAAACTTGCTCTCGCCCACTATAATTTCGGCATTTACTTCAAGAAACTGCGGAAAACCCAGAAGGCAAAATTTCACTTCCAAAAGGCCGATAGTCTTTCCGGCGATAATCCTGCCCTGAAAAAAAAGATCCGCGATGCGATAAAAGGGCTCGGCCCCTCACAATAGGTGAGAACAGGACATCCGTTATTTTTAGAAACGGGGTTACCTTTGACAAAACACACCGTGCCCTGTGTCAAAGG
>JAUUWD010000023.1 GCA_030589225.1 Desulfobacteraceae bacterium
CCTGGATCTTTGCCACATCCTCTGGCGAGCAATGATCAAAATGATCGTGGGTGATGAGGATCAAATCGGCCCTTGGGCCACCTTCAATCTGAAAGGGATCGAAATAAATCGTCTTTTGTGTATCAATTCGAAACCCGTCATGGCCGAGCCAGTTTATTTTTTTTGAAAATTCCTCGACTGTCATTTGTACCACCTCCTGTTTCTGGATGTCTTCATACGCGAAGATCTAATTTTTTGTGCCAAGTTTTTGTAAAAACAAATGATTCCAGTAGGTTAGAGCGTGATTTCGTAACTTCTCAATAAGTTCGGGTTGTATTAAGAAAATCCCCCTCAATCCCCCTTTGCAAAAGGGGGAAGGTTAGGAATGCCCAGACTTATTGAGATGTTACGTGATGTCCCGCCCGGGCGGGACTGGTCTCCGGATACTTATTTGTAGCGAAGCGAAAATCCCGTCTTAAGCGGGCATGAAAAAAGGAATGGTTTTTGTAAATACACCCAACATCGAGTATCCAGCATTCAGTATCAGATTTATAAAGGCTCCAGAATAATTTTGTGGTCCACCAGAGAAAGGGTCTTTACTCTTGCCTCCACTATCTCCTCCTCCCCGAACATACTGATAAGTTTGACGTGGCCATCCATATTCTCCAAAACATCAACACTCTCAAGGAGGAGTTCTTCCTTGCCATCTTTCAAAATATACGCAGTTGATTCACACATTTTCATTCATCTCCTTTATAATATCTACGACCTGACTTACAAGATGTGGCAAGGGCTCTCTGGAAATACCCACAAACCTGACCTTTTCCTGTGTCAGAGGGATCAAAATTTTTGTAGCCTCACTCGAACTGACCGCTGAGGCCATTGCCGGTGTCACTTCTCCCATCATTGAGTTTGCCATTAAAATAGCCAAAGGGCCGACGATCACATCCACACTATGACTGGTCTGCACTATAGCGTTCTCCCCCGTACCTCCCTTGTTGGCCCCGGCCTTCATCATTCTCGAAGTCGCGATGGAATTCGTTCCCAGCGCCACTATCATCAAATCGTTACCCACTGATTCCCTGAGCCCCTTGATGATCGTGCCTCCAATCCCGCCACCCTGTCCATCCATTACCATCAGTTTCACAGCATCACCCTAAAAAATTTTATTGCATACCTGCTCAGATAGGAATAACTTAATAATCCAACAAAAACAAACAGATGACAAGAGAATTATAGATGATATATCAATGCGTTATATTTATTGTGACTGCCTACCTTCTTGGCTCTATTCCATTTGGAAAACTCATTGCCAAACGAGTGGCCCGCATCAACATCACACAGCGGGGCAGCGGAAACATCGGGGCTACCAATGTTGCAAGGGAACTCGGCATCACCTGGGGTCTCGTCACCCTGCTTCTTGATATGCTTAAAGGCTTTTTACCAGTATTTCTCTATGCCCATTATATTTTGCAAGCGGGAATTGAATTTGAAACATGCCTTTCTGCCATAGGCCTCTCCGCTCTTTTGGGCCACCAATTTTCCATCTTTATGAGGTTCCGTGGAGGGAAAGGCGTCGCCACGGCTATCGGCATTTATCTCGTAATATCCCCATTAGCCTGTCTAATCGCTGTCATTGTTTTTATCTTAACAGTCTATAAGTGGGATTTCGTCTCCCTGGGATCCATGCTTGCAGCAATTGTCATGCCCGGCTTATTGGCGCTTTTTGGTAAATCACAGCCCTTTGTAACAACCTCAATTATTGTGGCTGCGCTTATCTGTTTCAAACACAAGGGCAACATTAAAAGGCTGGTCAAAGGGAAAGAACGGAAATGGAGAGGTGAGATAAATCAACCAAACAGATCAAGGAGCCGTTCCAACTCCTCGTCTGAGTAAAAGTAAACCACAATGCGGCCTTCTCGCCCCTTCTTCTTGATTTCCACTTTGGTCCCGAGCGACAGCTTAAGTTTGTCTGCCAGGGATTGAACATAGTAATCGAGCTCAGATTGCTTGTTTTTTAAATTCCTTGGCCCCCTCCTTTTTTTTGCTAACGTCTCGGTCTGCCGCACCGAAAGGCCCTTTTTTATGACCGCATCCCTGAGGCCCTTTTGCTCTTCAGGGTCCCCGATCCCTACCAGTACGCGTGCATGGCCCATGCTCAACCGGCCGTCGATCAGATCTTTTTGGATAGAAAGGGGCAGGTTGAGGAGCCTTAAAAGGTTTGCGATCGAAGACCTGTCCTTCCCCAGCCTTTTGGCCAGGGAATCCTGGGTGATTTCCGCCTCCTCCAGTAGCCGCTTATAGGCGAGGGCCTCTTCAACCGCATTCAGGTCCTTTCTATGAATATTCTCAATTAAGGCCAACTCCAAAGACTCGTATGGTGCTACCTCGCGCACCACAACAGGAACACGCTCAAGCCCTGCCTTTTGCGCTGCTCGCCACCTCCGTTCTCCAGCAATAAGCTGATACCCGGTTTCAGTTCTGCTAACCAGTAATGGAGTAATAATCCCCTTTTCCCGAACAGAATTCACCATGCCTTCCAAATCGGATTCAGATATATCCTGCCTGGGCTGGTAAGGATTTGCTTCTATCGCCTCAACAGGGCACTTGAAGAACTCTTCTTCCCCATCCTCCAGCCCATCAGCTTCAGGAATCAGCGCCGACAAGCCTTTTCCAAGGGCCTTTCTCTTTGTCATTTATTCTATTCCTTTTTCAACTAACTCCCTGGCCAACGCCAGGTATTGTTGGGCACCTTTACAGCCTATATCATAAAGAAGAACAGGTTTCCCATGGCTCGGGGCCTCACTTAAGCGCACATTGCGCGGAATTACTGTCTTAAAAACGCTTGCCTTGAAGTGTGCCCGAATCTCATCTGCTACCTGCTGTGAAAGGCTGTTGCGTTTATCATACATTGTCAGCAGAATCCCGGCCAGCCTAAGGGTTGGATTCAATTTCCTCTTAACCGCTTTAAGCGTATTTAATAGCTGGGACAATCCCTCTAAAGCATAATATTCACATTGGAGGGGAACCATCACCAAATCCGCTGCTGCCAGTGCATTCACGGTTAAAAAACCTAAGGAAGGTGGGCAATCCAAAAAAATATAGTCGTATTTTTCTCTAAGCTTTGAGAGCCCTTTTCGTAGACGAAACTCCTTGTTCTCTACGGAGACCATCTCAACTTCTGCACCTACTAAATTTTTTGTGGCCCCTATTAAATGCAAGTGGGGAAGGTCAGTTTTAGTGATCACTTCTTCCCAAGTGACTGTATCTAACATGAAATCATAAACACCCTTGTTCAGGGCAGATTTGTCAAATCCGAGTCCGGTCGTCGCATTACCCTGCGGATCGCAATCAATCAACAAGCAAGATCTTTTCGCGGCTGCAAGTGAAGCAGAAAGATTTACGGCTGTGGTTGTTTTTCCCACACCACCTTTCTGATTTGAGATAGAGATGACGTGTCCCATAATGTCAGATTTGTCCTAAACGGTGCGCTTGATGCAAATAGGTTGAAGCCCCTATGCTTAAGTCAACTAACTGAAATTAATGAAATTTATTGGGTATGGGTTTTATCTCATGCTTAAGTAGAAGAGTTTAGCCCGTTACCCCCCGTTACACCGGGCTATGTTGATAACACAATCAGTTGACATTGAAAAGCCAAAACAATGTTTCACGTGAAACATTGCCCTGGCCACCTTTCAATCCGAACCTTCTTCATAAAAAGACCGGAGAAAATTTTCTTCCTTTGGGGATAAAGTGAATCGAAGTGAAGCGTCCTGGATAAGTCTGTAAATTGGCCTTTTTTCATCCTCTTTTAGGTTTTCGGAAATCCATTTTACGGCCTGTCGCATCTTCTCACCTTTTGGCTGTATAGTTGCCATCGCTCTTCTCCTTTGTTACTGCCTATATAAAAGGCTCACACCTAAAATCCGAAATACCGGCAACTCTAATTATGGCTTTCATCTGGCAGGACCGCGGGGTCTCTTTTTAAAGGCCGCAAAAAACTGCTTCATTCTATTGAACGGCAGCGTAGCCTTGAAATTCGTTATAGGACAGACCCAACAGCCCCAAAGGAGAGTCTCCGTTGCAACTGACGCCTTCTCTGCCTGCTCGGAGCCTTTATTCAAAGCCACGGGGGCGTTCAACAAGCTGTGGAAGAATTTGTCTTGCGTCCTTTAAAAAGAGATCCCGCGATCCTGCATTAGCAAGGCCTAAGGGTCATAATGAGAATTGCTGCCGAAATACTATACAGCCATTGTCATTCGCTCAAGGTATTAATACGGTTGTGTGTGCCCGAACTTATTGAGCACTTACGGTCATAATACCCAATGTTTCGAAATCGCTTTGCCCTATGCAATATTTCCCATTATTCCATCTTTCCAGCCCCGCTAAAGACGGGATCTTCGACATTCCAACATTCTCCCCGCTGTTTCAGCGAGGATGAGCGAAGCGAACTAACTTTTTACTCATCTTCCATTACTCTTGCAACACCTACAACCTTCTCGCCTTCTCCCAAATTGATCAGTTTCACCCCTTGTGTATTACGCCCGATTACGGAGATATCCGCTACCCTCAACCGTATAATCTTTCCATGCCCGGTAATAATCATTAGTTCATCCTGCCCGCTCACCTGGGAAGAATAGACCACCGGACCGTTTCTTTCGCTAGTCTTTATGGTCAATATACCCTTTCCCCCCCTTGATTGGGCCCGGTACTCTTCTGTTTTAGTGCGTTTCCCATACCCGTTTGCAGTCACGGTCAGGATTGTAGCACCCTCTTTAAGGACCTCCATACCTACAACCTCATTACCCTGTTCCATTCTAATCCCGATGTTACCTGCGGCCACCCTTCCCATATCCCTTAGATCTGCCTCCTTGAACCGTATGGACTTCCCCTGCCTTGTTGTCAAGAAAATATCCTGCTCTCCGCTTGATACCCGCACAGCAATCAGTTCATCTTCTTCTCTGATTTTCAAAGCAACGATTCCTCCCGACCTGGGATGGCTGTAAGATTCTAACGTGGTTTTCTTGACCAAGCCCTTTCTTGATGCCATCACAACATATCTGCCTTCTTCAAAACCTTTCACAGAAAGTGTGGTGGCCACCCTTTCTCCCCTTTTCAGTTGCAAAAGATTTACAATCGCTTTTCCGCGCGTCACCCGACCGCCCTCAGGGATCTCATGAACCTTCTTCCAGTGAACACGTCCCTTATTCGTAAAGAAAAGGAAATAATCATGGGAAGATGCAACAAATAAATGTTCTACGAAATCTTCCTCCTTAGGTTTTACACCGGTCATTCCCTTGCCACCTCGGCGCTGAGCCCTGTAAAGACTGATTGGATTTCTCTTAATATAGCCATCATGACTGATGGTCACCACCATGTCTTCTTCCGCTATAAGATCCTCCATATCAATGTCTCCGACTTCCTCAAGGATTTCTGTCCTGCGCTCATCCCCATATTTTTTCTGGATATCCTTTATTTCATCCTTGATTATCTGGAGTACCATAGCTTCGCTTTCCAGGATTGCCTTAAACCTCGCTATATTCTTAATTAAATCCTGGTATTCCGCATCGATCTTCTCCCTTTCTAATCCTGTGAGTCTCTGTAATCTCATGTCCAGAATTGCCTGGGCCTGGATGTCCGAAAGGTCTAAGTCAGACATCAGGCGCCCCTTTGCCTCTTTGGGGTCAGAGGAAGATCTGATTAGCTCGATAACATCATCCAAAAAATCCAGCGCTTTTTTTAGTCCTTCAAGAATATGCGCGCGTTCTTCTGCCCTCCTCAGATCATAAATAGTCCTTCGTATAATAATTTCCCGACGATGAGCAACAAAGTGCTCCAAGATCCCTTTCAGCGTCAAGATTTCCGGTCGCCCATTGACAATGGCCAGCATGATAATCCCGAATGAGGTTTCCATCTGCGTAAATTTATACAACCTGTTAAGGATCACAAGCGCCTTTCCGTCCCTTTTTACGTCTATAACTATCCGCATCCCGTCTCTATCAGATTCATCCCTTATATCAGATATACCATCTATCTTTTTTTCCCTAACCAGTGCCGCCATTTTCTCCAGGAGTTTACTCTTGTTTACCTGATAAGGTATCTCAGAGATCACCACTCTTTCCTGGGTCTTCCCAACCTTCTCTACGAACGCCCTGGCCCTGATCTTAATGATACCCCTACCCGTTCTGTACGCCTCACGAATCCCTTTTTTGCCCAGGATAAATCCGGCTGTTGGAAAATCCGGTCCAAAAACAATCCCTATCAACTCGTCCAGGTCAATGTCAGGTTTATCAATCACCCTTACAACGGCATTGCATATCTCTGATAGATTGTGCGGTGGAATGTTTGTTGCCATACCGACTGCGATTCCTGAAGAACCATTGATCAATAAATTAGGTATGGTGGTTGGGAGAATGTCAGGCTCTTGTAAAGAGCCATCATAATTTGGAGTGAAACCTACTGTTTCTTTTTCAAGATCCGAAAGAAAATCCTGGGCAAGCCGCGTCATCCTTACTTCCGTATATCGCATGGCCGCCGGTGGGTCCCCGTCGACAGATCCAAAATTTCCCTGTCCGTCTACCAGGGGATACCTCAGGGAAAAATCCTGGGCCATTCGTACTATTGTATCGTATACTGCTGCATCTCCATGTGGGTGGTATTTACCAATTACATCCCCAACCAACCTTGCAGATTTCTTAAACGGTCTGTTGAAGTAATTTTTAAGGTCATGCATTCCATATAGGACACGCCTGTGAACCGGCTTAAGTCCATCCCTGATATCAGGCAGGGCCCTCCCAACGATGACACTCATTGAGTATTCGAGATAGGATTTTTTCATCTCATCTTCTATTTTAACTACATGAGTGTGCAATTCCGCAACCATCTTTGTTCTCCTAAAAATTAGTTGTAAATGATCATAGTATAGAAGGCTATTAAAGTCTTTTCCCGTCGCAGGATTGCACTACCCTGCGATCACTTACTATTGCTTTGCGGTTTTATATATCCAACCCTGTGACTTCTAATGCGTTATTCTGGATGAATTCCCTCCTGGGCTCCACCTTATCACCCATCAGGATCGTAAATATATCATCCGCATCCACCTGATCCTCTATCTGCACCTTGAGTAATGTCCTTTTTTCAGGATCCATAGTCGTCGACCACAGTTGTACCGGATTCATTTCGCCAAGGCCCTTATATCGTTGGATCATAAGGCCCTTCTTTGCTTTTTCCATGAGTTCTGCAAGCAGTTCTTGCGGATCGTTAACTTTTCTCTTCTCTCCATCACCTGTATAAATATATCTAACCTTCTTAAGCTCTCGAAATTCCTTAGATACTCCCATTACCTGCCTTAATTCCGGGGAGGAAACAAACTCCCAGTTGAATGAAGATGTCTGACCCCCATTATGTGTTTCCGTCACAATGAATTCATAGTAGCCACCCTCTTCGTCAAGTTGAACATCTCGTATGCGAAACCCACTCTCCTGAAGTTTTTCAAAAAATTTCTTCATAAATTCTTCATTTTTGAAAAAACTTTTGTCTGTTGGACCCTCAGATGCCAAAAATTCTATAAACCTTGTACTATAACCTCTTCTCGTAAGCTTATTGAGGTTTTCATAGAATTTAATTACCCCGTTGACCAATCTAACAAGCTTGGCACCGGAAATTTCTTCTCCATTCTCCATTAATACCTTTTCTTTTTCCGAAACCCTCTTCAATATGAAATCATTAAATTCTTCTTCATCTTTTATAAATAACTCCTTTTTTCCGGCTAACACCCGATAGAGCGGCGGCTGAGCAACGTAAAGGTAGCCGTTGTCAATAAGATCCGGCATCTGCCTGAAAAAGAACGTTAAAAGGAGTGTACGTATATGTGCACCATCCACATCCGCGTCAGTCATAATAATTACTTTGTGATAACGTAACATATTGATATTATAATCTTTATTCCCAATTCCTGTCCCTAAGGCAGCAATCATAGTCCTTATCTCTTCACTTGAGATCATCTTGTCGAATCGAGCCTTTTCAACATTGAGAATCTTTCCCTTTAACGGTAATATTGCCTGGGACCGGCGCTCCCTCCCTTGCTTTGCAGAACCTCCTGCTGAATCTCCCTCTACAATAAAAATCTCGCTTCTACTGGGATCCTTTTCTTGACAATCCGCGAGCTTACCCGGCAGAGAATGATCCCCAAGAATACCCTTCCGTCGAGCAAGTTCCCTCGCCTTTCTCGCTGCATCCCTGGCACGTGCCGCATCTATTACCTTAGAAAGAATTGATTTAATAATAGATGGATTTTCCTCAAAAAAACTGCTTAATCCCTCATTAACCAGAGTCTCAACAAGCCCCTTTACTTCACTGTTTCCAAGTTTAGTTTTTGTTTGACCTTCGAATTGTGGATTGGATAGCTTCACACTGATAACTCCTGTCAAACCTTCCCTTACATCATCCCCGGTCAGTTTCTCCTTGAAGTTCTTGGATAGAGATGAATTTTGTAAGTACTGATTAATGCTTCTTGTTAAGGCTGATTTAAATCCGCTAAGGTGACTCCCTCCTTCTTTGGTATTTATATTATTGGCAAACGTAAACAGATTCTCCTTATAAGAGTTATTGTATTGTAGTGAAATCTCTATCAGCACGCCATTTTTCTCGCCGGAGATATAAATAGGCTTTCTATGAAGGGTTTCCTTATTCTTATTTAAATACTCCACAAACGACTTTATCCCTCCCTCATAGATAAAATCCTTCTTCCTGCCGCTACGCTCGTCAGAGATTTTTATTCTCACTCCTTTTGTTAAAAAGGAAAGCTCTCGCATCCTTTTCATCAGAATCTCAAAGTCGAAAGCACTAAGCTCAAATATCTGGTTGTCAGGCATAAAATGTATTTTAGTGCCTCTCTTTTTTGTATCCCCTTTAACCTCGAGTCTGTTTTTTGTTTTTCCTCTCTCATAACGCTGATAATATATCTTTCCATCCCGGTATACTTCCACTACCAGGTACTCAGACAGGGCATTTACAACCGAAACGCCGACCCCATGAAGTCCTCCTGATACCCTATAGCTCTTATTGTCGAATTTTCCTCCGGCATGGAGTTTGGTCATAACAACTTCCAGGGCTGGCATCTTCTCAGTTTTATGCATGTCCACCGGTATCCCTCGACCGTTGTCAATAATAACCACACTATCATCGCTCAAAAGTCGGACATCTATAAAGTCACAGTATCCAGCCAGTGCCTCATCTATACTGTTATCAACCACTTCATATACTAAGTGATGAAGCCCTTCAGAAGCGGTATTGCCAATATACATGGCCGGCCTTTTTCGAACTGCCGCCAATCCCTCCAGAACTTTTATATCAGATGCAACGTAAGTTGTTTTTTGATCTTCCATTTTATAGCCTCATTGGCATAATTAGACCTAAGAAACCCTGATCAGCATCCCCTTTTAGGATACATGGTTTCGAATTGTCAATAAATCCCAAAAATACAGTTTCGCTTTCCATAGACTGAAGTGTGTCTATGAAATAGCGGGGATTAAAACCTGCTTCCAGCCTCTCACCCTGGTAATCAACCTTAATATTTTCCTGTGCTTCTCCAAGGTCAGGATTTGTAGAAACAAGTTCCATAATGTTATCCTCCAAGGCAATCCTGACGGCCCGGTATCGTTCATTGCTTAAAATTAGCATTTTTCGCATGGCTTCCAAAAGTAAAATTCTTTCAAGTTCTATAGAATGCTTTTCTTCACTGGGGATTACTGCATGATAATCAGGAAACTTTGCCTCAAGTAGACGTATTACTAATATGGCGGTTTCCTTTTTGACAACAAAATTCTTCTGTTTTAATCCGATCTGGACAGGTCCTCCCTCGGCAGCAAGTTTATTAAGTTCATTCAAACCCTTTTTGGGAATCATTATACCATTAGGTAAATCCAAAGATTCAAGGTTAGGGATCGGCTTATCGATCATTGACAGCCTGTGCCCATCGGTTGCCACCATTCTCAAAAAAGTCTCTCCCTCATGAGCAACCTTTTCTGTAAATACGCCTGATAGCTTAAATCCGGCCTCTTCTATGGTGACTGAATAGACGGTCTTGTTTATCATTTCACTGAGAATATTCCCTTCTACTCCAATCATTTGTACCCCTTCCGGTTCAACAAATGTCGGGTATTCATCCGCGGGAAGACACGCAAGATCAAAGCGTGCAACATCGTCTGAGAGATAAACCCAGTTATTTTCTTTTTCCTTTATGTGAAAATTTGATTTCCTGCTTTCTTTAAGAATTTCAAATAGTTTTCTACCAGAAATAGCTACGCTTCCCTCCTGAATCACATTACCCGGCACAGTTTGCTGGAAGCCGATTTCCAGGTCAGTGGCTGAAATACGGACTTCTGTGCCTATGGCGCTTAAAAGGATTGTTGAAAGGATAGGCATGTTGCTTTTCCTTTCAATTATACTTTGAACTCTCGAAACGCATTTAAAGATCTGGTCACGGTCAATTTTTATTTCCATTTTTTTCCTCCA
>JAUUWD010000092.1 GCA_030589225.1 Desulfobacteraceae bacterium
ATTCTATGGTTTTTTTTGTCATGCATTTTCAATAGGTACCTGACAGGAAAAAGTCAAGGTTGTTTTATCAGCAATTCTCATTATGACCTTTAGGCCTTGCTAATGCAGGGCCGTGGGGTCTCTTTTTAAAGGACGCAAGACAAATTCTTCCACAGCTTGTCGAACGCCCCCGTGGCTTTGAATAAAGGCTCCGAGCTGGCAGAGAAGGCGTCAGTTGCAACGAAGGCTCTCCTTTGGGGCTGTCTTATAACAAATTTTAAGGCTACGCTGCCGTTCAATAGAATGAAGCAGTTTTTTGCGGCCTTTAAAAAGAGACCCCGCGGTCCTGCCAGATGAAAGCCATAATTAGAATTGCTGCTATTTTATCCTATCTTGATTTATTTTAGCAGAGTGTTTAAGATTAATTGAGTTTAAATAAAAATTCTCTTCAACCAGGAAGTATGGTTCACCCGGATAGGCCTGATGAAACATCCCTGATCTTTATATAGAGAGCAATATATGAACAACAGTGAAAGTGAATTGAAGATCTATACTTATCCCGATAGAGTGTTAAGGGCAACTGCCGAGACCATTGAAAATATCGATGAGGACCTCCAGAAGCTGGTGGACAACATGATTCACACCATGTATCTTGCGCCTGGCATTGGACTTGCTGCTAACCAGGTTGGGGAGCTTAGAAGGGTAATTGTATTCGATCTATACCCCAGGAAAGAGGGGAGAGATCCTCGTGTGCTGATCAACCCTGAAATTGTACTAAGTGAGGGGAAGGTGGCTTCTGAGGAATCCTGTCTGAGTGTGGTTGATTACTCGGCAGAGGTCTCCCGCAATGCCCGGGTGAAGGTAAGGGGGGTGGATCGGCATGGCAAGCCGATGGATATTGAAGCAGAGGGCCTTTTGGCCATCTGTTTGCAGCATGAGATAGATCACTTAAATGGCACACTCTACATTGATCATATCAGCAGCCTCAAAAGGACCCTTTATAAGAAGAGGTTGAAGAAAAAGCTAAAGAAAGAATAACTCAATGTCTCGAAATCTCTATCCCGCCGGCGGGACGGAGCCAAGCGGAGCTAAATTTTTTCGTGGATGAATTGGCACAAAAAAAAATCCCTGAACGTCCGAAGATCGTTTTCATGGGGACCCCGGAATTTGCTGTTCCCGCTCTAAAAGCGCTCCTGGAAAATGGCCATGATGTTCTGGCTGCGGTCACCCAGCCTGATAGGCCCCGGGGAAGAGGGAAAAAAATAGCCCAATCCCCTGTCAAACAAGCTGCCATGGCCTGTGGGCTCGAGGTCCTGCAACCTGAGAATGCCTCGGCCCGGCAATTCTGTGAGATTATTCGTGACAAAGCGCCTGACCTATTGGTTGTTGTGGCGTTTGGTCAGATTTTAAAGAAGGAGATACTTGGCATTCCATCCTGGGGAGTCCTTAATATCCATGCCTCACTTTTACCACAGTATCGAGGCGCAGCCCCCATCCAGTGGGCCATTCTAAATAGCGAAGCCAGGACCGGCCTGACCGCCATGCGGATGGATGAAGGGCTTGACAGCGGTCCAATACTTCTACAGCAGGAAATGTCCATATTGCCCGACGAAACAGCAGGCCAGCTTCATGACCGGCTTTCTGCCCTGGCCGGAGTCTTTCTCATTAGGACTCTCGAGGGCCTGGCTGAAAATCGATTGCGGGAGAGACCTCAAGATCAGAATGCCTCTACCTATGCGCCGAAGATAGATCGGGGTATGTCTCAAATAAAATGGGACAAACCTGCTGAGACTGTATCCTCTCTTATCCGGGCATTTGATCCCTGGCCAGGGGCCTTTACCAAACTCCGGGGAAAGGATATCAAACTTTTCTCATCCCGGGTTGTAGACGAAGAACGGATTGGCCTGCCCGGGAAGGTTAAAGGACATGAAGAAGGCGGACTCGAGGTGGAAACCGGCAAGGGTATAGTACAGATCAGAGAATTGCAAATCCCGGGCAGGAAGAGACTTCCTGTTAAGGATTTCCTGAGAGGATTTCCCTTAGATAAAGGAACCCTATTGGGGAGTTAGAATGAAAGGGTCGCCAAAAACGCTAAAAGCAATGCCCCAACAGATGGATGTCCCATTAACCACTGACGAAAAAAGATTTTCTGAACCTGAAGACCAAGGACAACCCACAAAAAGGATCTTTATCCTCCTTTTGCTGCTTGCCTGTGTGGTCATGGTGGGATTGGCCTTTTTGCTCTGGTGGGTTCCATATGTGGGTCTGTCCAATCTCCATAGAAGTCTTCCCGGGATTCTGGCTATATTCTTAGGTGGTTTTGTCCTTTTCTGGCTGGGCGGCGCCCTCACACTTCTTTTTACCATTATTCGCGGGAGGAACCTTTTTTTTAACCGCCGTATTCGGGGCGTGGTGATTCGAGTCCTTTTCCCTTTGCTGGTGGGGGTGGGCAAGTGCCTGGGCATTAGCAAAACCGAGATCCGGAGATCTTTCGTAGCCATCAATAATCGACTGGTCCTTGCCGAAGCCAGAAAGGTCAGACCGTCAAAGCTTCTTATACTTCTCCCCCATTGTCTCCAGAATCACGACTGCACCGTAAGGATTACCGGTAATGTGGAGAACTGCAAGGCCTGTGGCAAGTGCAAGATAAAGGATTTAGTGGCCCTTTCGGAAAAATATCATGTCTCCATGTCGGTGGCTACGGGCGGAACCCTGGCCAGAAGGATCGTGGTCGAGAAAAAGCCGGATATTATTATTGGTGTTGCATGTGAACGAGACCTGACAAGCGGTATTCAGGACAGCTACCCAATTCCTGTTTACGGGATATTAAATAGAAGGCCCTTTGGACCATGTTATGATACGGATGTGGATCTGGATCTGGTTGAAAGGGGACTGATAACCTTTTTAGGACATGAACTCAGTGAAACCGAGGGACCTGGCACTAAAAGCACTAAACAGGCAGGAAGATAGGCCCGGCTCTCTGAAGCGATACCTGGTATATGAGTTTCAGGGAGACCCCCATCTGAATGAACGAGATAGGGCCTTTATCATTCACCTGGTTCAAGGGGTTTTGCGGTGGAGGCTTAGGCTTGATTGGATAATTCAGCAGACTGTCCGCTTTCCTTTCAGAAAGATAGAACCTCCCGTCTTAAACATCCTCCGCCTTGCCCTCTACCAGATATTTTATATGGATCGGGTCCCGGAATCGGCTGCAGTCAATGAAGCAGTCAAGCAGGCCAAGTCTATTGATTCCGGTCGCGTAGCAGGCTTTGTCAATGGTATCTTGCGACATATCTGTCGAGCGAAGGCGCAGATCGTCTTCCCTGACAGGACGAAAGATCCAGTTGGTTATCTGTATGTCTTTTATTCTTACCCCACATGTTTGGTGAAAAAGTGGATAAGAGAGATAGGAACCGATTTCACAGAACGCATTCTATCGGCGGGGAACCGCATAACGGGTCTGGTTATTAGAGCCAATACGTTAAAAGTTGAACGCCCAGGTCTGATAAAACGCCTGAAAGCGGAAGATGTGGAAGGTAAACCGACCTTGTATTCACCGGAAGGCATCGCAGTTGAGGGCCTTAAGGGACCGGTTGACCGGCTGGACACCTTTAAGGAGGGCCTGTTTCAAGTGCAGAGCGAGCCGGCACAGATCTGTGCCCGCCTTCTTGCACCCAGACCGGGGGAGAGAGTCTTTGATATCTGTGCGGGACTGGGGGGCAAATCTACCCATATGGCAGAACTAATGGGAGATAAGGGAGAGATTGTTGCGCTTGACATGAACCATAAGAGGCTGTTAAGCCTTGTACAGAGTTCATACCGCCTTGGAATGGGCTGCATTCAGCCTATGGTTGCTGACGCTGTGAAGCATCCTTTCCCCATGGCCGGGCGTTACTTTGATAGGATTTTGGTTGACGGACCCTGCTCTGCCCTGGGTACTATTTCCAGGAACCCGGATGCAAAGTGGATTCGGGATGAAGCCGATATCAGGCGGCTGTCCGTTTTACAACGGAAGATTCTAAATAACGCCGTGCCCTTACTCCGGGAAGGGGGAAAGATGCTTTATGTGACGTGTACCATCTCAAGGGAAGAGAATGAGGATGTGGTTCGTGATTTCTTAGGGGAAAACAGAGAAATGGCTTTAGAAGACCTGCGAAAGCGTGTCCCCGAATGGGGACTCGATCTAATTGATGATCAAGGTTTTTTCAAGACCTTGCCTCATGTCCATGGAATGGATGGTTTTTTTGGGGCCTTGTTTAGTAAGAGTCCGCCGCAGGCGGACGTTATATGAAATCGTGAGAGCGATTTTATCTACGGAGGAATCCACATGGGAAAAATTGCACCCTCTATCCTTTCGGCTGATTTTACACGGCTTGGAGAAGAGATTAAGGCTGTGGAAAAGGCAGGGGCTGATTACATCCACGTCGATGTCATGGACGGTCATTTTGTCCCTAATATTACAATTGGCCCTATGATTGTGAAGGCTGCACGACGTGTCACGGACCTGCCCCTTGACGTCCACCTGATGATATCAGAACCGGACAGCTTTATTGATGAATTCGCAGCCGCAGGCGCCAGTATTATAACCGTCCATGCGGAGACGACTAAGCATCTTCACAGGACGATACAGCATATAAAAAACAATGGAGTGAGGGCAGGCGTCTCTTTAAATCCCGCCACGCCCTTGGAGGGTTTGGAGTATATACTGGAAGACCTGAACATGGTTCTTCTCATGACTGTCAACCCCGGTTTTGAAGGCCAGGAATTCATTCTACAGGTCATCCCTAAAGTCAAGCGGCTAAAAGAAATGGTAGATAAGAGTGGTTTGGACATAGAGATCGAGGTCGATGGCGGGATCAGCCCGGAGACCATAGACTTGGTGTCATCTGCAGGCGCCAATGTTTTTGTTGCAGGTTCTGCCATCTTCTACAGCGAAAATTATGAAAAGACCATTCGTCTGATGCGTGAAAGAATGGATAAGGCTTCGCCATTAGAAAAAAGAAAGCCCTAAACCATGAATGCGATGCACCTGTTTTCGCTTGACATTTTGGGTAATTATGGTCTATAATAACCATGTGTTAATGGCCCGGCAATATTCGCGGGTCGGTTTTGCTCTGAAGGACCATTTCCTTTGCCAGAGTTACGACCTGAGGTTTGGGATCATTACGGAAAATCTTTGAAAGGAGGTCATTGCTTTGGCAGAAGGAACTGTAAAGTGGTTTAGTGAGAAGAAGGGCTATGGTTTCATTGAACAGAATGACGGCCCCGACATATTTGTCCACTATTCCTCGATAGATACTTCCGGATTCAAGACCCTTGCTGAAGGTGAGCGAGTGAGCTTCGATGTGGAAGAGAGTGACCGGGGACCCGTGGCTAAGAATGTCAACAAGCTCTAATTTGTTTTATTACGGTACTAAGGGCATCTTGTCTCACCTGGACAAGGTGCCTTTTTATTTGAACCAGGATCACGGAAGCACTCAAGGAAGTTCTGAAGGGGACACGGAAGTATCCATGGAGGTGAAAAATTTTCTCTCAGCTGCCTTGACGGCAATAATCCTCTGGGGGTCAAGGAATGTCTTATAAAGATGATCTTCGTCACTAATAGATTTATTTAGAAGCCCTTTCTCAAGGAGGAAAAGGGCCTCAATGGATTTATCACAGACAGGATAGCCCCTGTCATCAAGGTGAATGGCCTTTTCGAAAAAGACCCTGGAAATGTTGTTAATATCCACCAGCTTGATATGCCCGGATCGAGTTATAAGAAGATTCCCCACGCCCGCAAGGTCAGGGATGTGGTTTTCTTCAAAGATTATTCTTTTGAGTTTCCTTATAACGTGTTCAGACCTATTACGAACCCCGTTTATCCATTGTTCTGCCTTCAGGTTTGAAGCCCCTGTTTTATCAGAAACCATTCGCCGCCATAGTGAAATTAGATGTTTTTTATTCAACGGGCCCCAGGGGTTTAATATCTCTCCTTCCACGTACTCCTGAAGGCCGCAAAGAAGAACTTCATCTTGACTGTTCACCCTATAATCCACTACAAACTCGTCTGACCTTGCGAGATGATCAGGGGCAAGATACTTTCCAATGATTTTTACTCTTTTCAGCTCTTCTTCAACTTCCTTTAAGTCATTGAACCTTACCCTGAATATTCTTAGCATTTTTAAAGGCTTAGCCAATGGAAACCATTTCAGTCCGTCTATGATGACCCCTTTTTTTTCCTGCTCCACGGCCTCTGGGCTCAATACCGCCATGATATGAGACCGAAGGCCAGTGCGGTAATACCTCCTGTACACGTATTGTCCGGGCTCTCTCACAAAATTAAGCCCCAAGATATCTTTGTGCGTCAGTTGTTGTTTATCCCGTATGTCTTCTGGCATGTGAGTTTTGTTGGTTTTTGTTAAAGGTTTTATAGATTTTGAGCAATAGAACAGGAAGTTACCTTTGTCAAATTGAAATCCGAAATTGAAACCATAAATTTATCCGCTGTTTCTTGTAACAAAATTTCAGCAATTCTAATTAT
>JAUUWD010000210.1 GCA_030589225.1 Desulfobacteraceae bacterium
ATACATTGAAGTATTTCGAGGATTATAATTTGAGTCTGACGTAGAGATTGGGGAAAATAGCCATTCTCGGACAGCCTCCTAGGGCCTTGCGAGCCTATATCTTAAAACTTTCTGACATGCCGGCATAGTGTTTCCTGAGCTTTGGTTTTTCGATTTTGCCGGTAGGATTCCTGGGGACATCGCCAAAGAAGACTGCCCTTGGTCTCTTGTACCGTGGCAAGCCCTCACAATAGGCCATAAACTCCTCTTCAGTCATCGCTTGTCCCGGTTTAATTTTTACGATAGCGGCCACAATTTCACCTAACCGCTCGTTGGGGATACCGATTACGGCTGCATCCTGGACCTTTTTGTTTTCCATGAGAAAGTCTTCGATCTCCACCGGGAAGATATTTTCTCCTCCTGTGATGATAACATCCTTTTTCCTGTCCACGAGCCAGATAAATCCATCCTCATCTACCTTGGCCATATCGCCCGTGAGGAGCCAGCCATCAATGATTGTATCCTTGGTGGCCTCCGGGTTTTTATAGTATTCTTTCATTACCCCGGGGCCTTTAACCATTAGTTCGCCTGGCTTGCCTTTGGGTACCTGTTCAAGGTTTGTGTCCACAATCCGGTATTCCCAATCGAATCCGGGTATGCCGATGGCGCCTATTTTATGAAGATTCTCGATCCCTAAATGGACGCAACCGGGACCCGTTGTTTCGCTCAAGCCGTAAGTAGTATCGTAGTCATGATAGGGAAAGACCTTTTTCCAGGTTTTTATGAGACTTGGAGGCACAGGCTGGGCCCCGATGTGCATCAGACGCCACTGATCCAGTTCATAATCCTCCAATTTCACCTCTCCATTTTCAATGGCCATCAGGATATCCTGTGCCCATGGCACCAGCAACCAAACTATGGTAGCTTTTTCTTCGGACACGGCCTCAAGAATCCACTGGGGTTTGATACCCTTCAAAATGACCGCCTTAGCGCCGACGATAAAATTCCCAAACCAGTGCATTTTGGCTCCTGTGTGGTAAAGGGGTGGAATGCACAGGAAAATGTCTTCATGGGTCTGGTTATGGTGGTGGTTTTCAAGGATGCATGCGAATTCCAAGTTCCGGTGGGTCAAAAGGATCGGCTTTGGTTTGCCTGTAGTACCGGAGGTAAAATAGAGTCCGGCCTCATCCAAAAGCGCAATGGGCACATTAGGATTTTCAGTAGATCCTGTTTTCAAAAATGCTTCAAGGCTCTCTGAATAATCCGGCATCATATCGACAGGACCCGCAAACACATAGTCCTTTATGGTCACCAAATCACCTTTGATGGTATTGACGCGGTCAACAAATTCCTGGCCAAAGACAATTGCCTTGGCCTCTGCGATTTCAGCGCAATATCGGATGTCTTCAGCCATAAACCGAAAATTAAGCGGTACGGCCCACGCACCTGTCCTCAGAATGCCAAAGTAGGCGGGAAGCCACTCAATACAATTCATCATCAAATGGATAACCTTATCCTCTTTTTTTATGCCTTTCGCGATCAGGGCATTGGCCACCCGGTTGGCCATATCATCAAATTCTTTCCATGTTATGGTAACCCTCCTGTTGTTTGCAGGCTCCCTTTCAATCAGGGCAACCTCATCCCCGTACATCCTGGCATTTCTGGCCAAAATCTCCGTAATAATCACTGCAGTACTCCTGTAAAAAAAGGTTTTTGTCTATCTCGGCACGGCGTGTTTCTGTCTAATATTACAAATTTCGTAAGCGTTCACAGGTTCAAGGTTCAACGTTCAGGGTTAGGGACAGGGACAAAATTGAAGACCCGAAGTCCTCGTAAAAAATGTTGGTTTTGCCACATAATTGCCAAATACCATGTTCCAGATTTGTGGGGATGTGGAAGCGGTCGGTTTTCCCGTACAAAATGTTTACAAAATAACGTATGGTGATGAGAATGCAACCTTTTGAACCCGTGAACGGTTACCAAATTTACAGAAAATTGATCAAGTATATAATCTTGACATTACACCGGGTTACTTCTTTGAGTGACAGCCTCCTGGCCATTCAAAGCTGTGCCTTGGCAAAGGGGAGTAGGGGAGAATCTGCGTGCTGTTCAACGAATTCGTTGAGAATCTCCCTCGCCTTTTCAGGCCTATTGTCAAGCCGGTAAAGGCGTGCCAGGCTCAACATGGCTGGTTCCCTGAATGAATTAGGGACCTCAACAACAGGGATCAAGGTCTCCATGGCTGTCTTCAGGTCCCCCTTTGCCTCAAAACAGGCAGCGAGCGCCAGGTTGGCCATGAGTTCATATTCTGTATTCCCCGAAACTTTGTCTAAAAATTTTCGGTACAACACAATGGCCTCATCGTACTTTTTGTCAAGAAATTTTAGATATGCAATCTGTGGAAGGGCCAATCGGGCGACCTTTGACAGGCCATAGTCATCGGTCACTTTTATGAATAATTCTTCTGATTTCCGCAAGTTGTCGGGGTTTGCATCAGGCTTCATTTCCTTTGTCAGGGTTTGATAGGCAGTATTGTAGGCGTTTTGGCCATTCTTATTGACGTACCGCAGGTAGGTGGTGACTCCGAGGTAAGCAACCACAAGGATGGCTATGGCAATTCCAGCGTATTTAAGCTCACGCAGGTGGGTAGTAATGAAATTGACAACCTTACTTGAAAAGGTCAGGAATTCGTCCGTCACTTTTAGCAGTTCTTTTCTGCTTGTTTTCTTTTTTGCCATTCTCTATCTCTTTCTTTAAAATCTTATAGGATTTTTCTTTATATAAGTCCGCCGCGGACACTATTATAGAATCGCAAAGCGATTGTATTATGTGATAGCAAACGACAGGATTTCAGTCAAGGCAAAAGAATTCTTGTCTTTTAGGCCAGTACTTGATTGTATAGGAATTTTCTTTTTTCCAAAGCAGTGAAGTAGCAATTCGCAGTATGGCTTTGAGATACTTTTATATAGTAACAATTCGGTTTTGGGCCTGCGGTCAATTTTTTGTAAAAAGGAGATAAAACTGGTGACATATCTGGACCGCTTCCTTGATTCTCTCAATTCGCTCCCCGATTTTCTCATCTATTTTTTTCTGGGCCTGAGCGCGTTTGTGGAAAATGTCTTTCCACCCATTCCCGGAGACACCATAACCGCATTTGGAGCCTTCCTGGTTGGCACCAAAAGGCTCCATTTCTTTGGCGTCTATTTCTCTACAACTCTGGGCAGCCTGGCTGGCTTTATGTTCCTGTTCTGGGTTGGGAGTCTGTTGGGAAGGCGTTTTTTTATTGAGAGAGATTACTGGTTTTTTAAGGCGGAAGACATTTTCAGGGCTGAAGAATGGTACAAAAAGCATGGCTATTTTCTCGTACTCCTGAACAGATTTTTTCCTGGAATCCGATCTGTCATATCCATAGCAGGGGGAATCTCAAAACTGAGGGCTTTTAAGGTCGCATGGATTGCCTTAATAAGCTCCTGTGTGTGGAATCTGATCTGGATAGCTTTTGGTTTTATGCTGGGCAATAACTGGGAAACGGCAAGCGACAAAATGTCTTACTTTTTGGTCCGCTATAATATTGCAATCCTTATCCTGCTGGGCCTGGTGGTTGTCTGTTTTGTGGTTAAGAAGACGATAAAAAAGCGAAAGCGAAAGTCAAAGGGTAAAGGGTAAAGGAGTATGCGTTTTACTTGGTTTGCCGTGCAATCCAATCCAAGAATGCCCTATTTCCATCTAAAATTGGCAAACTCACGATACAGGGACAATCATAACTGTGCACTGATTTAACCTTGTCAATCAACTCCGTAACAAGTGATTCTTTTGTCTTGGCAATAAGGATCACTTCCCTGTCTTCCTGGATTTCGTCCTCCCACCAAAACATGGAATGCATATTGTCAATGATATTTACGCAAGCGGCCAGCCTGTTTGAGATCAACTCCCTGCCGATCTTTTTGGCCTCATCCATACTGCCTGCAGTTATGTAAATGAAAGTTGCTTTCATAATTTTTCTCCTATTGAGGGATTCATAATTTCACAATATCAAGTGCTGGCGGTATGGACAAGCATTTCGAGGGAAAAACTGAACATGCTGATCCAAGGATCTGTGGAGCCCCAATGAAATAAGGATAAAATATTTGAAATCGGGAAATAACTGTGTTATGCACATGTTCAATAGGGAATGTAATTTTTTCTCAAGCTTATCAAGCTATTATAAATACAGACCTCGTTAAGTGGTTAAGTAGTTGAGTCGTTAAGTCGTTGATATATATAGATCATATCTATGATTTGCTTGAAAATTGGACATTGAGTGTTAGAAAGGCTATAACATACGGAAATAATAGAATATATTTTCCCACTCAACCATTTAACCACTCAACTACTCAACGAGGTCTGAACTTGGAGATACCTTGACATCTTTAAGGGTTATCGAGTT
>JAUUWD010000169.1 GCA_030589225.1 Desulfobacteraceae bacterium
CAGACCTAAGAGAGATGATGCTCAACAATATGGGGTTCGGATTTAAGGTGCTGGAAAACCTCTGTTTATTACTTCGAGGCAGGATACAGGGTGCATATGGTGCCATGGAAAAAATTTAACCTCTTTTGACAATTGCCTAAAGGCGCCCTATTGGAGGGCTCCCCACTGAGAAAGGAGGTCCGGCGATGAACAACCAAGCTCAAAAGAAAATGTTGTTGGCCCTTGACGGGTCTGAGTACGCCCTCGAAACGGTCAAATATATCAGCAAGATCCCGGCCTTCCAAAAAATGCGTGTGGTCCTCCTTAATGTCATGAGCAAAATACCTGAGTATTATTGGGACCTCGAAAGAGAGCCCCAATTCAATCGGAGAATTACAGATATCCGGGCCTGGGAAAGCCAACTTGGAAAAAACCTGAAAGAATATATGGGTAAAGCACGAGAAAATCTTTTTGATGCGGGCTTTCCACAGGACGCGGTATATACTAAAATCCAGGAAAGACAGGCCGGTATTGCTCGAGATATCGTTAAGGAAGCAAAGGACGGTTACTATGCCATTGCGGTTGGAAGGAAAGGCTTGAGCAAACTAAAAGATCTTATTCTGGGAAGCATGGTAATTAAACTTCTTGAAAAACTTACTTTTGTCCCCCTTTTTGTAGTTGGGATAAATCCACAACCGGGGAAAGTCTTACTTGCCCTGGATACTTCTGAAGGGGCTATGCGGGCCGTAGATTATTTGGGATCCACACTGGGAGAATCCGATTTTGAAGTCAGTATAATCCATGTGATTAGGGGAGAAAAAAGAGCGTGGATTGAAGATCGAGAAGCAGAAATAGAGCCGGTATTTAACATGGCTAAAAGCCATCTAATGAGTTGCGGGTTTGATTCAGATCAAATAACCACCAAAACAATTACAGGTGTCCAGAGCAGGGCGAATGCCATTGTTAAAGAGGCCAAAGATGGCGACTACGGGACAATCGTGGTAGGTAGACGGGGGTTATCCAAGGTGCGTGATTTTTTTATGGGAAGGGTTAGTAATAAGGTCATTCAACTGGCGGAAAGGGAGGCCGTTTGCGTGGTGAGCTAGGAGGGTGTCCGAGAATGGCTATTTTTCCCAATCTCTACGTCAGACTCAAATTATAATCCTCGAAATACTTCAATGTATTCCTGTGGTTATAATTTTCGTCTTCCTTGATCTTGGAAAAAATATCTCATTCTCAGACACCCTCCTGGGAGGCTTGTCCAAACCACTCAGGCAAGCAGGCTGTCCCAGTCAATGGTCTTGAAGGTTTTATGGAGGTAGTGATCATCGTCGACAATATGGAATGAGAGGTTCAGGAAGGTTTTCTTTGCAACGGGTTCCACCTCTGCCAGGGGTATCACCTGGTCATCCTTACCGTGGTAGATCCGGACAGGGATGGAAATCTGTTTTCTGTTCGGCGCAAATTCTATTAGATTAATTGCCGGGGCAAGGAGGATTATTTTTGCCACCCGGTGTTCATGCTCCATGGCAAAAAGAGATGCCATCAATCCTCCAAAACTAGAACCTACAAGTCTTATGTCTGACTTGCCAGAAAGGATTTCTTTGAGTTTTTTCATCCGTTCCTGAAGATCACCAGTGAAAGTGGGAATAATCATATCGGGGGATTTTTCCCGGAAGAAAATAGATTTTGTGCCCCGGTTACTGCTTTCCAGACCATGTATGAAAATTGTTGATGACATTATGACCTAATGAATTTTGAGAATTTCATACTCGTTGATCCCTCCCGGTGTCCTGGTCTTTACCTCATCACCTTCTTCTTTGCCTATCAAGGATTGGCCTAATGGGGATGTCACGGATATCTTGCCCTTTTCAGGATCAGATTCATAGGGCCCGAGCAGTTGATATTCCACCTCTTCCTCAGTCTGCACATTGTATAATAGCACAGTGCGCCCAAAGACTACCCGATCTGCCGGACTCTGATCCAAATCGATTACCTCAGATTTCGCGATTACTGACTTTAATTCATTAATCCTTCCCTCAAGAAAAGACTGCCGTTCCTTGGCTGCGTGATATTCAGCATTTTCGCTGATATCACCGTGGCTCCGTGCCTCTGCTATGGCCCGGATATTTTTTGGCCTCTCAACCTTTTGCAGGTGGCTCAATTCATCTCTTAGTTTTTCAAGCCCGTCCTTTGTAAAAGGAATTTTGTCCATATTATCTTCCTCATTTAGAATATGATTTTTTAAAATAAGTTTTACAGGGTGAAAATAATGGATTTATTTGAAATAACGAGTAACGAGTTGCAAGTTTATTACTCGTCATTCGTGACTCGTAACTAAAATTTTGCCAATATCCCATCCCGCCAGAAGCGGATCTTCGACATTTCACTATTCCAATTGGGAGCGATGCGAACTAACTTGCACTTATACCCCCAGCCCGAGGGCTGCGCCTACCTGGCTGACAACAAGGGCAACAAAATAGGCGGCAACCAGATTAAAGGCGATGGAAAACCCGGCCCATTTCCACGAACTTTCCCTTCGGATCATGATTACAGTCACAATACAGGGAACGTATAGCATAGTAAAAATGATAAGGGTAAAGGCCACCAATGGGTTCCAATCGGGATTGTTCTTGAGTCTTTCAGATAGGGAACCGGCTTCATCCGGATCCACATCGCCTAACGAATATGCAGTCCCTAAGGTGGAGATGACAACTTCCTTGGCAGCAAAGCCTCCCACAAGGGCAATATTTGTTCGATAGTCAAAGCCCAGGGGCCTGGTAATGGTCTCCAACCGTTGGCCAAGCCATCCGGCGATGGTGCCTTTCAACGCAGCCTGCTGTTCCTGTACCCCCACATTGATTATATCGTGCGTATAATTTATATAACATGCTGCCGCATTCAAAAGACCATCACCCATTTCCTGATTTGAAAATCTATCGCTTTCGAGAAAAAGCACTGCCTTTACCAACGACAACAGGGCTTGTTTATCCGAGTCCGCCAGGGGAACCCTTGCATTTTCTTTTGTAGCCTTTGAATATGAGTCATAAAGGTCGTTGAGACCCGCAAGTTCTTTTTCGTCTTTAACCCATTCATTGACATCAGGAGAAGCCAGGAAAGATTGTGTAAGCCTTATACGTTGATCCTCAAAAGATCTTACCTGCTCTTTGGAGGGCCCGGGAAAAGTCATCATCACCCACAGGATGATAGAAAACCCCAGGATTACTGTTCCGGCCTTCTTGATGTATTGCCATGTTCTTTCCCATGTATGGATCAAGAGCCCCCTGAGGGTAGGCATACGGTAGGGAGGGAGTTCCATTACAAAGGGCGTCTTGGGGCCTTTGAGAACCGTGGCGCGAATGAATTTGGCGGCGAGCAACGCAAAGCCCCAGGAAAGGAGGGTAAGGTAAAACATCATACGGGCCTTGTGTTCGGGGAAAAAGGCGCCAATAAGCACAGCATATACGGGCAATTTCGCTCCGCAGTTCATAAATGGGACCACGAGAAGGGTGGCGATCCTTTCTTTGGGATCTCTCAATGTCCTCGCAGCCATAACGCCTGGAACGGCGCACCCCCCTGATATCCCGCCACTTACGATCAGTGCCATAACAGAATTCCCGTGAAGCCCGAACCACCTAAGGACCCTGTCCAGCATATACGCTACCCTCGCCATGTAGCCGGAGTCCTCCATAATGGCGATGGCGAAAAACATGAACATAATGAGAGGAACAAACCCCAAGACCCCGCCCACGCCATCTATGACCCCTGAGGTGATCAGTGACTGCAGGTATCCCGGTGCAATAACAGACGAGGCCACATCTTTAAGGCCATTAAAGAATGCCTCAAACCACCCGACAGGCGCCTCACTCGCTGAGAAGGTGAATACATAGATTATATATAGTATGGCCAACATAAGGAGGGGGCCGATGATCCGGTTTGTTAATACCTTATCGATCTTATCCGAAAGATTAAGCCTGGCTTCAATCTTCCGTTTGACCGATTTTTTTGTGATACCGGCAATGTGTCCGTAGCGATGGTCGGCAATTATACCCTCCGGTTCTTCCTCGAGGGTGTCCATTATATGCTTAAAGGTCTTTTTGCAGATGGCATCGATTTCCTGGCCAAGATTGGGGTCCCTCTTCAGCAACTCTATGATCTGGCTATCGCCTTCGAGGCATTTGAGTGCCCTCCATCTGGAAGGGTATTTTTTGTCAAAAATCTTGGATCCTTCAATGATGGCCTCAATTTCATCCAGGCTCTGGTCAATGTCCGTGCCATAGGATATTACCGCCGGATACCATTGTTGCCCTTCTTGTGCTACCTCAAGGACCTTATCCAGGAGTTCCTGAATTCCCTTGTTTGATCTGGCAACCATGGGTACGACAGGGGTCCCGAAGAGTGTAGATAACTGCTGGTGATCCACACGAATGCCCCTGGACTCTGCCACATCCACCATATTGAGGGCAATGATCAGGGGAATTCCCAGTTCTTTGAATTGGACGGCCAGGTAAAGGTTCCTGTCCAGATTGGAGGCGTCCACGATATCGACAACCAGATCGGGCCTTTCGTTGACCAGGAAATCTCTGGCCACAATCTCTTCCAGTGAATAGGCGGTCAGGGAATAGGTTCCGGGGAGGTCCACCACCTCTATTCTACAGCCTTTATGGGTGACATGCCCGACCTTCTTCTCTACAGTGACACCCGGATAATTGGCAATCTGCTGTCTGGCGCCGGTAATGGCGTTAAAAACAGTGGTTTTCCCGGAATTTGGGTTTCCTGAAAGTGCAATGACGATCTTTTTTTTCATTGTTTTTTTATTGTTCATCTATCAAAAGACCTTTAGACAGGATTACAGGATAAACAAGATTTAATAATCAGGTCCATCCCGTTATCCTGTCTAAAACATACCCGAGTATTACTCATTTTTTTCCAAAAATGAGGTTACAGCGCATCTACCTCTACCATGATATGGTCTGCTTCATTATTTCGAAGTGTCAGGACATAGTCTCTGATTTTGACAGCCACGGGATCCT
>JAUUWD010000207.1 GCA_030589225.1 Desulfobacteraceae bacterium
AGGCGTTTGTGCTGGTTTATTTCACCATTGTAACGGGCATACTCAGGGGCTTTGATCGTGTATCTGGAGGCGCATCCAGCCAGACAGGATAATAGCAATACTGCTACGGCTAAGACACAGAGGAATTTTTCGATTCTCTCTATTGGAAATAGGGTTGTCCCGGGCTTGAGGTTTGACATCTTTTAAGGTAATAATACACTATTTTACTTTTGGGTAATGGTTTTAGTCTCAAGGCCAGTAAAGACTATCGCCAACAATAATTCACTGTAAAGCACTTTTTCGGCCTGGAACAGGATTGATTTTAGCATTTTAGTAAAGAATTCAGGCCCCGAAGACGTGGATTTCTATTTTGAACTAAAAGCTGTACGCCCTCATGCCTTAGGAGGCGGAATATTGAAGATTATCCTTTATTGGGTCCTGTACCCTTTGATACGCCCTTTTTATCTAATCTCCGTTATCCTGAACACGCTTGTGCTGGCCCTAATCATCATCATTATTTCCCCCCTGGATAGAAAAGGGAATATTGTCCATTACATCGGTAGATTCTGGTCTTTCTTGAACGTATACCTTTCCGGCACCAGAGTGTACATAAAAGGAAAAGAAAAAATAGAGAAAGGGCAGACTTATATTGTCATGTCAAATCACCAGAGCCTGTTTGATGTGTGGGCCTTGATAGCAAAAATCCCTCTTCAACTCCGGTGGATAATTAAATCAGGCATAAAAAAGATGCCGGTCTTTGGTTATGCCCTTGAACGGATGGGGCACATATATATTGATAAAAGCAAGCGGAAGGATACGGCTTTTGGCCTCGAGGCTGCTGCGCGGAAAATAAGGGGAGGGACATCCGTAGTCATTTTCCCTGAGGGGACAAGAAGCAGGGATGGCCGTCTTAAAAAATTCCATAGGGGAGGGGCGCTAATTGCCATCAGGTCCGGGGTGCCCATACTCCCTGTTACTGTAAACGGCGGCCGTTTTGTGTTGCCCAAGGGCACCTTGGGTCTAATGCCCGGCAAAATTGAAATTATTGTAGGCGATTTGATTGACCCCGTCATATTTGGCGAAAACGGTAAAGATGAGTTAACGGCGGCTGTAAAAACGGCAATAGAGAAAAATATCGATCTTGAGTATGGCGATTTCACATTAGAATCATAACCGGTAAAGACCCAATGCGAAGGCATATACTTGACAGCCCGATCTCATATCACGCCATTTTCTTATCCGTTCGATACCTGCCCATCAGGCTTTGCCATCTGTTAGGCAAAATTGTGGCATCACTGATCTATGTTTTTTCCAAAAGGGACCGGAGGGGGCTGGCCTTTAATCTTTCTCTTGCCCTGAAAAGGTCTGTGGACGACCCTTTTATCAGAAAAACGGTTCGGCAGACTTTCATAAATTACGGGCATTACATGGTGGACTACTTTTTAATGCCTCAGCTCCCACCTCACAAGGCTAAGATTTTTTTTGCCCGGCTCAAAGGTGAGGAGATTCTCCAAGAGGCTTTGGCCAAAGGGCAGGGGGCCATTTTACTGTCCGCTCATGTGGGTAACTGGGAATTCGGTGGGACAATGATGCGATTGGCAGATTATCACCTGGCTGTGGTTGCCATGTCACATAATGCTTCAGCCACCAATGCACTGGTCAATCGACTCAGGAAAGGCAAAGGCATTAGGGTAATTGAAGTGGACAGGTCACCTTTTTCAGGTATCGAGATCTTACGCCACCTCCGCGGAAACGGGATCGTGGCCATGATCGGTGACAGGGATTTTTTCGGCAGAGGACGGCCTGTCACCCTTTTCGACAAGGAGGTGAGCTTTCCGGTGGGACCGGTTGTCATGGCCATGAAATCAGGCGCGGCGCTCATTCCCGCATTTGTTTTAAGGCAACCGGATGGCAGGTATTTCGGCGTGCTGGAGAAATCCATACCCCTCCTTCTGGAAGGCAAAAGGGATGATGTCATTCAAAAAAACCTGGACAAGACAGCCCGGGTATTCGAAGAGTATATTCGCCGCTATCCTGAGCAGTGGTATTGCCCTGACCCCATCACCGGGGGGATGATTTCATGAAGCTCTTTCTCATAGCACCCAAATGGCCTGAGCATAGCCTGTGGGGCCAGATCTACTTTCGTTTTCCATATCTTGCACTGACAACCCTGGCCGCTTTGACCGATGACGACTGGGACATATCCATTGTAGATGAAAATGCGGAATCCCTTGATTTTTCCGACCTGCCGGACCTGGCCGCCATTTCCGTCATGACGCCTCTGGCCAAGAGGGCCTATGAAATCGCCGATAATTTCAGGGCAAATGGGGTGCAGGTGGTGTTGGGCGGTATTCATCCAACCATGATGAAGGATGAGGCCAGTATCCATGCTGATGCAGTGGTCATGGGCGAGGCTGAAGAAATCTGGCCACAGGTATTGTCCGACTTTAAGCGGGGCAAACTCAAACCCGTTTACAGTTTCACGGATTTTTGCAGCCTTGACGGTCTCCGGTTCCCAAAAAGAGAACTTTTGAACAGGAAAGCATATTTCTTTATCAATACCATTCAGACCACGCGCGGCTGCCCCTTTGACTGTGAGTTTTGTTCGGTGACTTCCTTTTATGGCAGGACTTACCGTGTAAGATCTGTGGAGGAAGTGGTCCGCGAAGTGGAGCATATGGGGGGAGGGTTTGTTTTTTTCGTTGATGACAATATTGTTGGGAAACCCGCTTATGCGAAAGAACTTTTTAGGGCACTTGTGCCTTTGAATGTGAAATGGTTCAGCCAGGCATCTCTCAGTATTGTCAAGGACGGGGAGTTGTTGGAACTGGCTCAAAGTAGCGGATGCAAGGGGCTTTTCATAGGATTTGAATCACTTTCCCAGGAAGCTCTAAGGGCTATGGGGAAATCGGCCAACCAT
The DNA here is from genome assembly GCA_030589225.1 of Desulfobacteraceae bacterium. Taxonomy (GTDB): domain Bacteria; phylum Desulfobacterota; class DSM-4660; order Desulfatiglandales; family Desulfatiglandaceae; genus 4484-190-2. Next base: position 2,900 of record JAUUWD010000207.1, read on the forward strand.
GTGGAGGAATATAAAGAAGCCATAAAAATACTTCATAATCACGGTATCGGCATTCAGGGCTCATTCATTTTTGGTACGGATCAGGACAATCAGTCCGTATTTTCGGACGTATTGCGGTTCATAGAAAAAACACATATTGAGGCGGCCCTGTTTTCTGTCCTGACACCTTTTCCTGGAACCCGCATCCAGGAGGTATTGTCAAAACAAAACAGGATACTCCACACGGACTGGGAAAAGTATGATATGAATCATGTTGTGTTCAGACCAAAGAAAATGAGTCCTAAACAATTACAAGACGGTTTCAACTGGGCCTACAAAAATTTATACGGGTACCGGTCCATCGTGAAAAGGCTTTTCCCCTTTACCAGGAGTGGTCTTTTTTATGGGATCCAGAATTACGGCTTTCGTCAGGCCTGGAAAAAAACCCTTAATACTAATGAATAATTATTCCCTAAAAAAGTATGCGATTTTCATCTTTGTGGGGCTAAGCCTTTACTCATTTGCCGGTCCTGTGTTTTCATCTGAAACGGATACACTCCCGACATCAAAACTTGACTGGATCATGACAAACATCAAGGAGAAGGAGAAAAACCTGAAGACCTTTACCGCAAGAATGGTTCAAACCAAGAAGACCCGTTTGCTCCGGAACCCATTGCACTCGGAAGGTTTCATCTATTTTGATTACACGGGAAAAACGCTTCTGAAGATCACCGCGCCTTCCCCGCTGATCGTCCTTTTAAAAGACAATATGCTGTTTCTCTATTATCCTGATTTATCAAAGGTAAAAGAGACATACATCGGGAACAATGTTCTAAGGAAATATTTTGGAATAGGGCAGTCTGTTGAAGAACTGCGCAAGCGATATGTAATCAGACTTATGAGTGAGACTCCTTCTGATGGTTATCACCTGGAATTTATACCGAAGCATAAGACTATTGCGAAGCATATTGACTCGATTGAAGTAACGGTGAACCCTGAAGATTGGCTTCCTCAACGAATCTGTTTTAAGGAAAAAGAGGGGGATTGGACTGCCATACGGTTGGAGTTTATTTCCGTTAATAAACCGTTACCGGCCGGTATTTTTTCAATCAGCTTTCCCGAAAAAGATGATGAACGTTTTTAAAGATTTAACAAGGGAAAACGATCATGAAAAGAATTTTTTGGCTGTTTAGCTGTTTGCTTATTAGTTCAGTTTGCTTGGTCACATATGCCCATTCCTCTCCCCAAGCAGATCAGTATGACCAGGCAGAATCTTTGTTTAAAGATAAGAGGTATGATGAGGTGATTCGACTATTATCGGAGCCAGCTAACGCAGAACCCGGTAATTTCAAATTGAATATCCTATGTTGAAGAAAAAGTAAATGAAGTATCAGAAAAATTGAAATAATGAGAAATAATCTTGTTTTTCTTTATCCCGGACAGGGATCCCAGCAAGTGGGCATGGGTTTTGATTTATATCAAATTTACCCGGAGGCTCGAGATAAATTTGACCAGGCTGACAACATTTTGGGATTTTCCATAAAACG
>JAUUWD010000333.1 GCA_030589225.1 Desulfobacteraceae bacterium
AGGCTTGACCGTGTCTGCAACGGCTATCAGGCCTGCAAGTTTTTTGTCAACCACTACAAGCATCACCGTCTTTCCTTCATCCTGCAAAGAGCGGATTTGATCTTTTGCATCTAAAAGGTCCAATTCCATCTCATCAAACCAGTTTGGCTTTCCCACCAAGACATCCTGCTCGTTTATTTTTGCTTGAACCCCGAGACCTCTTGAAGACCTGAAATGCTCAGGTTCGAAAAGGCCAATTCCCCTTTTTTCCGCTTCTTTGACAATGGCCCTTCCCAGCGGATGTTCAGATCCCCTTTCCACCGACGCACCGAGTCTCAAAAGATCATCCTCGTTCTTAATAAGTGAATCAGACACAATCACGTTGACCACAGAGGGCTTGCCCATGGTGATGGTCCCTGTTTTATCCAGAACAATCGTATCCAGTTTTGTGGCCATCTCCAGGGCCTCACTGTTCTTGAAAAGGATACCTTTTTCAGCACCTTTTCCTGTTCCAGCCATAATTGCTGTGGGCGTTGCAAGTCCAAGGGCACAGGGACAGGCAATGACCAATACTGCTACCATTCGTATCATGGCCGGGACAAATTCGCCACCAATAGTCCACCAGAGGATAAAAGTCAGGAAAGCGATCCCGATTACGGCAGGCACGAACACAGCGGCGACCCGATCTGCCAGGGCCTGAATAGGGGCCTTGCTACCCTGAGCTTCCTGAACCAACCGGATGATCTGGGCCAGGGCCGTATCCTTTCCGACCCTGTTTGCCTCAAACTTAATACGACCCTCTCCATTGATAGTGCCACCTGTAAGTTTAGCCCCGGCATGCTTATCTACGGGGATCGGCTCTCCTGTTAACATGGATTCATCAACTGTTGATTCGCCTTCCAGGACCACCCCGTCTACCGGGATACTTTCGCCAGGGCGTACAATAATCACGTCTCCCACCTTGACCTGGGAAAGCGGGATCTCTCTTTCCTTTTCACCTTCCATAATGGTTGCCGTCTTTGGTCGCAGCCCCATCAGCTTACGGATAGCACCACCTGTGCGGCCTTTTGTTCTGGCTTCAAGCATTTTACCAAGCTTGATCAAGGTGATGATGACGGCAGAGGTTTCAAAATAAACATGCTCTCCCAGGGGAGCGTAAAGAAGCACAGCAAGGGAGTAGAAATAGGCAACCGATGATCCCATTGCCACCAGGACATCCATATTGGCGCTGCCATTTTTAAGGCTTTTCCATCCTCCAATGTAGTAATCCCCGCCAGTATAAAACTGAACAGGCGTTGCCAATGCCAGGAAAAGCCAGTTGATCCATTCAGCATGGGACCACAGTCCAAAAAGACCGAAGTCCCTTCCCATGCTGAGAAAGAAGAGCGGCGCTGTGAATAAAATTCCTATCGCGAATTTGCGGGTTTGATTTTTGATCTCGGCTTTTCGAGCCGCCAATTCCACATCTTCGACCTCCATAGTCTCATCCGGCCGTATGGCCCCATATCCGGCCTTCTCTATGGCGCCAATCATCTCATCTATGGTGGTCAAGCTCGGTATGTATTCCACATGGGCGCGCTCTGTGGCAAAATTGACTGAAGCCTTTACTACACCGGGAACCTTTTTGTTTAAGGTCCTTTCAACGGTCGCGGCACAGTTGGAACAGGTCATTCCCGTAACCGGGATTTCAACGGTTGTTTTTACCACTCCGTAGCCTGCATCATATATATTCTTCACCAGATCTTGGATCGCAATCTCATTTGAATCATATGAGATTACGGCCTGTTCAGTGGCAAAGTTGACATTCGCGTCCGCGACTCCCTGAAGCTTTTTGACATTTCTTTCAATATTCAGGGCGCAATTGGCGCATGACATCCCTGTGACCGCGATAGTGGCGTTTTTCTCAGACAAAATAAGTTTACCCTAACCCGGATAAACCGGAACCAAATTGAATATTGACGATTGAATATTGACGATTTGAGGAGTCGCTTCGCTCCGTCTATTCACATAAATTAGAGAGAATTTCACAGATAAGAAACCCAATCTCCAAATCCCGCAATCTTTTAATTCTTAAGCAGTATAAGCCGAACCAAACAGGTTGTAAAAAGTTGAATCGCCGTTCATTCTTCTGAGTGCCTTCACAGAAAAGACTTTTCCGCCTATACAAAAATTGTTTTGCGCAATTTGAACACAAATTTATTTATAAGATACTAATACTCCAACCTAACCGGGTCTAAAATTCTTTACTCATCGGCCGGATAATTGATCTCTTTCAATGTGGATTTTAGCCTTTCAAGGGTTGCCGGTGCATCCCACCCCACTGTTATCTTTTTTGTATCGGCACTGCCCTCTACCTTTGAGACACCTTCGATCTCACTCAACTCTCTTTTGATGCTCATTACACAATGATCACAGCTTATGTTTGGTATTGAAAATGTTTTTGATTCCATGACTATTATCTCCTTTCAATAAGATTCGGCCATTTCAGGTCCTACCGCGAGGGTGGTTCACCAGGGTGCGGGTGCCCGTTGAACCCTGTCGAAGATCCCGTCTGAAGCGGAAGCGGGGAACCTGTGAACGCTTATTCTCTTTGTTTGAGCACAGATTGTGCCATATAAGGGCATTATCTGCTCTTTATCCAGTAATCAAGATATTTCAATATGTTACCTTGTAAAGATCACGATTCGAATTGATTTGAAGAGACTATGAGTGGGGGTGACGAATGTGCCATATTGGCGTTTCTATGGGTGAATGTAATGGTGTTCAACCACTTATGCGTTATACTGCCAATTTGGAGCGGTCCATTTTGGCAACACGGGCGGGAATCCAGATCTCGAAATTCCTGGATACCCGCTTTCGCGGGTATGACGGGAGGTAACTACTCAGGTATTTTTTTA
>JAUUWD010000162.1 GCA_030589225.1 Desulfobacteraceae bacterium
ATCTTCTGGTCAGGTCCGCCCTTGGGGTCTTTGAGCAAGATAAAACCTTTTTCAAAATTAACATGCCCCCATTTAAGTTTAAATAATTCCCCCCGCCGCATACCAGTAAACAGAGCCATTTTCATGATAGGCCCGGCCTGGGTGTGAATGTCCGTATCAATGGCCTCAAGAAGTTTCGTCAATTGCTCTGGGGTCAAGTCCTCGGTTTTTTCATTATGGACCTGTGGCAACTCAATCGAAAAGGGTAACGGATCACACAGCCTTTTTTTCACTCCAAAATTGCAGATCCTTCGCAGTAGGGCCAAGGTTAGCTTTACAGTCTGTGGGCTTTTGGTTTTGAGCATCTTCAATCGGACTCTGTCAACATCAAGAGGAAGAAGTTTTTTGGGCTCTTTACTTCCGAACGCTGGTTTTATGTATTTCTTATATCGGTTTTCATCCTGCACTAATCCCTTAAGACCTGGCTTTTGACGTTTGTACTCCTCCCAAAGCCGGTCAATCGTCCAGATATTCTTTTTTGCCTTTTCTTGCTCCTGGATCTCTTTACGGGTCAGCCTTTTCCCTTCAATAAGCTCACCCCGAATATTCGCGGCCTTTGCGGGTGTCATATCATCTACAAATTGACGGCCAGCCTTTTCCTCAATTAGCTTGCCATTCTTTTTGAAAACTACATAGTAGACTTTCTCGGTTCCTCTGCCACCTACCCTTTGAGCCTCGCGATAAAACACCCCAGGATACCTTGTCGCATTTCTTTTGGCCATGATGACAACCTCCACCACGTTTTTGTAGTCTTAGGTTATTTTTCCAACCGTATTTCCAACCTTTTTTATCAATATAGAGGTATTTTGCGGTAAGTCAAGGGAAAAGCAAAAGAGAAAAATGCTTAATAATCAAGGGGTTTTGGGAAGATCAAGTAAAGAGGGGTAAATAACTGGTTTTGGTCTCCGGAACCAAAGGCCGCGCGTTCGAGTCGCGCATCGCCCACCATTGTAATATCAAGGGGTTAGCCCATACTCTAACCCTTTTTTATTTTAATTAAGGAAGGATCGTAATCTTCCACCTTTTCGTATCCGAGCAAATTCAAAAGTGTAGCGGCAACGTTAGCAAGGCCCGGTCTTTCAAGATGTGCCATTTCATATTCGCCATTGTAGCCAGGATCAAAAATGGCAAAAGGGACAGGATTTAATGAGTGAGCAGTCTTGACTTCCCTCTTTCCATTTTTATCAACAGTGAACATCTCATCTGAATTACCATGATCTGCGGTCACAACAGCAATACCTTCAAGCTCATCCACTACCTGGAGCAATTCACCAACACATTGATCTACTGTTTCCACTGCAATAATCGCGGCGTCCATGATGCCAGTGTGGCCAACCATATCACCATTTGCAAAATTAAGACGCCCAAAGGTGTATTTGTCACTTTTTAATATTTCAATGGTCTTGTCCTTTATTTCAAAAGCCTTCATTTGGGGGGCCTTGTCAAACTCAATCCTGTCAGAAGGAATCTCAACATACAGCTCAAGGGCTTCATCAATATATCCGGAGCTATTGCCATTCCAAAAATAAGTCACATGGCCAAACTTTTGTGTTTCTGAAATTGCAAAGCTCTTTATTTTTTCAGCGCAGAGATATTCACTAATGGTCCGATCAATGGCCGGGGGCTGGACAAGGAATTGCGGTGGCATATGGGTATCCCCGTCGTACTCCATAATACCCGCATAGCTGATGTCAGGTAGGGACTTGCGGTCAAATTCCTTGAAATCCCTTTCTGTAAACGCCCGCGAGATCTCAATGGCCCGGTCTCCCCTGAAGTTGAAATATACGACCGAATCGCCATCCACAATAGGACCAACAGGAGATCCTTTAGAATCCACAATAACGAAGGCATCCATATACTGGTCAGTAATCCCCGGGTCCTCACTATAAAAGGTCCTAACGGCTTCCTCTGCTGAGCTAAATGGCCGGGCCTTCCCAAGTACGTGGGCCTCCCACCCGCGTTTTACGATACTCCAATCTGCATTGTAACGATCCATGGTCACCTTCATGCGGCCGCCACCCGAAGCAATACGATAATCCAGCTCTTTTTCCTCTGATATGCGCTTTAGCCTGTCCTCGGTGGGTACTACATAATCCAGCGCTGATTTTTCGCCCACGTCCCGTCCGTCAAGCAAGGCATGAACGCGCACTCTCTTAATTCCCATCTGAGCACATTTGTCTATCATCTTATAGAGGTGTGTAATATGGGAGTGAACATTTCCGTCAGAAAGAAGACCTATAAAGTGCAAAGTTCCGCCATCCGTCCCTCGCCGGGAAATACTGGCCCAGGCAGGTGATTCAAAAATACGGCCTGATTCAATGGCACGATTAACCAAACGGGCCCCCTGCTCAAATACCCTGCCTGCCCCGAGGGCATTATGCCCTACTTCGCTGTTCCCCATATCCTTATCACTGGGCAATCCCACAGCCATGCCGTGTGCCTGAAGCTGACAATAAAGCTGGGACGAAAAAAGGCGTTCAAGGGTGGGTGTCCTTGCCAGATATACTGCATTGGTTTCGTCCATTTTTCCCAAACCAACGCCATCCATGATGATGAGGAGCAATGGGCCTTTTCTACCTGGGAATGATTTTAATCTCTTGAGGTTGAGCGGCATCTGAACTGTTTCTTACCTCCCTAAAAATGACGTCTATTAAGTTCATGAAATCAATTGTAAGAGCTGACTATAATAAGATAACATGGAAAATTGCTACGTAAAAGACAAAAACGTTGAAAACTACTCCATGTGTAACATATAAATAGTGCGAATACAAAAAGCAAAAGAAAAGGAGTGTCATCATGCCTCAGAATATCGTCATTATTGGCGCCGTTGCTCTTGGACCAAAGGCTGCCTGCCGTTTCAAAAGGCTTGAGCCTGATTCCCATGTGACCATGCTCGACCAGACGAACCTGATAGCTTACGGAGGATGTGGGATTCCTTATCTCATTTCGGGCGATGTCAGTGACCCGGACCAACTCCAGTCTACCAGTTTCCATATGCTTCGTGATGAGGACTTTTTTAAACATGCTAAAGACATTGATGTTATGATAAATACTCGGGCAGTATCTATTGACAGGAAGAAAAAAACAGTGTTGGTACAAAATGTACTCAATGGGAACAAAAAAACACTTCCCTATGATAAGCTTGTCCTGGCCACTGGAAGCAAGCCCAGGCGTCTGTCTATCCCTGGGGATGATCTTCATGGTATCTTCACAGTCTCAGACCTCAATGAAGCTACAGCCATCAAGCAGGAGATTGCCGGAGGAAAAGTAGAAAAGGCGGTTATTATAGGTGCAGGGGCAATCGGACTTGAGATGACAGAGGCCCTGGCCGATATGTGGGGTATTGAAACCGCTGTCGTGGAGATTTTGGATCAGGTTCTCCCGGGGGTTATCAGCCCAAACCTCGCTCGAATGGTACAACATCATATGGAAGAAAATGAGATCTCCTTTTGCCTGAAAGAAAAGGTCGAGAGATTTGAAGGCGCAAACCGTGTGAAAACGGTAATTACCGATAAAAGGACCTTAAATGCAGACCTGGTGATCATGGCGGTGGGGGTCGTGCCCAACACGGATCTCGCCAGGGAGGCTGGCCTGAAAGTATCATCCGCGGGAGCAATAGTGGTGAATAAAGAATTGCAGACCTCTGACCCCAATATCTATGCAGGAGGAGACTGCATAGAGTTGACTAACCTGATCACCGGGAAACCAGGGTACTGGCCTTTGGGCTCCCTCGCAAACAGACAGGGACGAGTCATCGGTACCAACCTGGCAGGTGGGCAAGCCAAGTTTGAAGGGGCTGTCGGGAGTTTTGTGATAAAGCTCTTTGAAACCTCTGTGGCCAGTGCGGGATTGAGTATTGAGACCGCAGCAAAAGAAGGCTTTGATGCAGTAAGCGCCTTTGTGGTCCAGTTTGACCGTGCCCACTTTTACCCTGAAAAGGATCTCCTGTACATGGAATTGGTAGTGGAAAATGGCACCGGAAGAGTCCTCGGTATTCAGGGATTGGGACCAAAAAGTGAAGGCGTGGTGGCTCGAGTCAGTGCCGTTGCTTCAATCCTCAAATACCAACCCACAACCGCTGATATCAGTAACCTTGAACTTCCCTATTCCCCACCATTTTCATCTGCAATGGATATTACAAATGCCCTGGGTAACACTGCTGAAAATATCCTGGCTGGAAAAAACAGGGTGATAGATGCGGATCAATTTGCTGACTGGTGGGAGAATCGAGGAGATGGCGATACATTTTTCTTAGACTGCAGGGGTTGGGGAAATGCTGAGCCCTTTGTCAAAAAATACCCGGATCATTGGAAAAGCATTCCTCAGGATGAACTCTGGAAACGGCTGAAAGAAGTGCCTAAGGATAAGAAACTTGTGTTGATCTGTAACACAGGTGTCCGTTCTTACGAGGCCCAGGTAACACTGGACCAGGTGGGGATACAGGATACCTACAATATTCAGGGTGGCGTGGCCGCTTTTAAAAAGTGGGGCCTTGATCTTTAAAGCAATTACCTTTCCCTGACCCATGTTTGCGACTTGATCCCCTTGATCATTTTGGGGATGAAAAATGAAAAGATATAAAGACACGCAGCAAAAAAAACTTTAAAAGATACCAGTTTTCCCCAGTTGCCAGACACCCATATTTCTTTCAGGGTCCCACCTAAAAAGGTCAGGACAAAAATACCCACCAGTACGCCTAAGGCCGTCCCGAAAAAATAGTCCCAAAAACGGACTTTGGTAAGGCATATCCCGAAATTTGTGAAAGTGAAAGGAGAATTAATCAATCGCAGATAGAGTACTGTTGTAAACCCATTTCGCTCGATAGCATCATCATATTTTCTTAATTTATCCCCTATAAGGGATCTTGTAAAATCTCTCCCCAAGGTGCGCCCGATGAAAAAGGCACCGGTGGCGCCAGCAATGGCCCCTATCCATCCATAAAGGAATCGCCTGTGGGCTCCAAAAATTGTGGCCCCCAAAAGTGCCGGAATGCTTGCAGGCACAAAAAGACATATACTTACAGCAAAGAGTAAGATAAACAGTAG
>JAUUWD010000354.1 GCA_030589225.1 Desulfobacteraceae bacterium
GGACAGCTTCGGGCCTATACCTGAAACAGAGATCAACATTAGAAAAAGATCCTTTTCCAGTTTTGTTTGAAAGCCGAATAGGAGTAAGGCATCTTCCCTGACATGGTTATAGATGTGAAGGCTTACCTTCTCATCCTTTTCCGGAAGGGTATAAAAGGTTGAAAGGGGCACAAAGACTTCATAGCCTATGCCCCCAGCCTCAATAATCACCGACTGGGTCGTTTTCCTGAATAATTGGCCGGTTAAGTGTGCAATCATCTTCTATCGGAGATTCCCGCGTGTATGGAGTTCAAAGCTTGACCAGTTGATGTGGCATATAGCAGCGGCCAGGGCATCGGAGGTATCGAGATTCGGGTTGCCTTTCAATTCCAGAATGATCCGGACCATGGACCGGACCTGCTCTTTTGTCGCCCTGCCATAGCCCACAACCGCTTTTTTGATCTCAAGGGGTGAATACTCAAAAATCTGAATACCACATTGAACTGCCGCGATCAAAACAGCCCCCCTGGCGTGGCCCAGTTTCAAAGAGCTTTGTATGTTTTTGGCATAGAAAAGATCTTCGATGGCCATCTCCTGGGGTCGGTAGTGGCTCATGACCTCAACCATGGTCTGAAAAATCTTGTGGATTCTTTCATAGAAAGGGATTTTACCGGATGAGGCAATATGGCCGGAATGAATGCAGGTCAATGTGTCGTTTTTTTTCTCCACCAGGCCGTAACCTGTGACCCGTGAGCCAGGATCTACCCCCAGCACCAGCATCAGCTCAGTGCCTCCAGGACCTCGTCAGATATGTCAAAGTTGGCATAAACATGACTTACATCATCATTATCCTCAAGGCCTTCCATCAAGTTCAGCATCTGCTGGGCCTTTTTACCCTCAATTTTCACCGTGTTTTTGGGGATCATACTGATTTCCGCGACTGTATAGGGAAGGCCTGCATCATCGATGGCGTTTTTAACGGATTCAAAGTCCGAGAGATCTGTTATGACCTCAAATTCGGTGTCTTCCTCGTTGACGTCCTCTGCGCCGGATTCAAGAGCCACGTCCAGAAGCTGTTCTTCATCTACCTTATCTTTTTCAAGGACAATCAGGCCTTTCTTCTCGAAGATCCATGCAACACATCCCGGCTCTCCAAGACTTCCTCCGTGCCGCTCAAACTGGTGCTTCACGTCCGCCACGGTCCTGTTTTTGTTGTCGGTCAAACAATCCACGAGCACCGCTACACCCCCCGGTCCGTAACCCTCATAGTTTGCTTCCTCGTAATTCACCCCTTCCAACTCGCCAGTGCCCTTTTTAATGCCCCTTTCGATATTCTCTTTGGGCATGTTTTCTGCTTTGGCAGCAATAATTGCCGTTCGCAAACGGGGATTACCATCCGGATCGCCACCTCCCATACGCGCGGCCACGGTTATTTCCTTAATAAGTTTGGTAAACATCTTGCCCCGCTTGGCGTCTGCTGCGCCCTTTTTGTGCTTTATCGAACTCCATTTTGAATGACCGGACATAATTAACCTCCTTCTGATTGGACAATTAGTTAAGTAGTCAATTGGTTGAGTAGTTTAGCAGGGAAAAAAAGCGGGCGAGCATAATAATGAAAACTATGCAGTGATTTCATGTCATATCTGTCTCACAGATAAAATCTTGCCAAACTTAACTATCTAACCACTTAACAACTCAACTATTTAGTGCCCGACCGAAAACTGTTATTTTTCCCAATCTCTTCGTCAGGCTCAAATTATAATCCTCGAAATACTCAATGTATTCCTGTGGTTATAATTTTCGCCTTCCTTGATCTTGGAAAAAATCCCTAGTTTTCGTTCAGACACTATTTAACTAACTCCAGGCCCACCATATAAACTTCTCTGCTCCTTTTCCGGGTAGACTTAGGTCTGAATGTCTGTATTTTACGGAAATGGGTTGACATTTCCGATTTAAATGCCTTGAGGTCTTCCCCTTCGAATACCTTACATACAAAATGCCCTTTTTTTTTCAAGAGCACGAGCGCGATACCCAAAGCCCTTCTTGCCAGCGACATGGAACGGCTTACATCCGTCACCCTTATGCCTGTAGTCTGAGGGGCAAGATCACTTATCACCACATCCCTTGGACCCACTTCCCGGATCAACCACTCAGTATCCATGCTTAGGATATCGTGCTCAATAAACCTAAAATTAGGAAAAGAAAGGCGCTCCGGAAGGGTAAGGTCTATCCCCACCACTTCTCCTTTAGAACCGACCTTTTTGATGCCGTATTGCGACCAGGAACCCGGATAACAGCCCAAGTCAAGCAGCCGATCACCCTTGCGTATTAATTTGTACTTTTTGTCAATTTCCTGAAGTTTATAAACTGATCGGGCAAGCCACTTCTCATCCCTGGCCTGGCGGGCATAATGATCTTCCCACCTGTTTGCTTTCATTTTTTAATAGTTATCACAGATGGCTCCCCTTTGCAAAAAAAATCACATGGCCCCAACAATTCTAATTTTGGCCATTGAACAAAGAATGAGCTTGACGCGCCTTGCCGTGGCCATGGGGCTCTC
>JAUUWD010000062.1 GCA_030589225.1 Desulfobacteraceae bacterium
AAGAGCCCACCGGCATAGGTGTCCAGGAATGTTCCAGTCATCGGAGATTTGGTTATTACACCTGACCTCGCTGCAGCTGGAAAGGTAGTGCCCGTGAGAGGACCGGTGATGAAGATCAAATTATTCTCCGGAGCGTATGGATCTGTATTGGGGCTTACGTTGTTATAGAGAAGATAAGCTCCCAGTCCTTTGCCTCCAAGATATTTCCTGGCGATTCCCTCATCTAATTTTTCAACGCCGACTTTTCCTTCTGTGAGATTGATCCGCGCGATCCGACCGGCGTATCCTCGTAGCATGTGTGAAACCTCCTTTCTTTATCTCCTATTTCGAAATGGGGGCCGGCGCAAATCGGTATCCGCCATTTCCATAATCAATAGACCATTATGGTATCTAAAGCTCCCTCACCCTACTACATGTTCCATCCTTTCATAAAATTGCTGTTATCAAATGGAAGTGGCAATGAAGCAACGTCTCTACGACAACAGCATTTCAAATCTGGCTACCTTCCGTGGGTCATTGCCTCCATATATAGTATTATCTCTAACATATAGTCACTTCTTAAATTCATTACGCGCGGGGACAAACAGGGTTTTTAGCAAATATAGTGTATCATTACCTACAGAGTCATCTAATGATAGAAAAAGCGCACAATTTTTAGCGAAGTCTCTTAAGGTTTGCAACATGCTTTCAATCATACCAACCAAAATCATCAGCAGCCTTTGTCATCATCTTGGCATTTTCTGTAGGAGCCTTGGGTGCCATTTCACAGCCTGGTGCAAAGATAAAGCCCCCAGACAGTCTTTTCCCCTTCTCAATAACCTTCCTGGAGGCTTCGTAAACCTCTTCTGGTGTCCCAGTCTGGATAATAGCTGGCTCCAGATTGCCCACAATAATGTCTTTGGGAAAATAGTCTGCCGCCGTTTCAAGGTCGACCTCATGACCGAAACTCAGGAGACCAGGGTCGCCAAAAGGTATCTGCGCCCAGTAGGGCAGGTTCAGGTTTTGTTCACCGCATATATGGCAAAAGATATGCTTATAGCCCAGAGAAAGAATCTTCTCATTAAGTTCCTTGGTATAAGGCAGGGCAAATTCTTCAAAGTTTTTCGGCGAGATCATCTGATTGGATGACGATGGGTCAGCACCCCATGGCAGCACGCCGGCAATGCCGAGCGTATCCTTCCAGTATTCCGTAAGATTCTTCATAAAGTCAGTGATCAGCCGCAGCACGCGGTGGGCAGCATCAGGCTTCTTTATCAACCACTTGCAGAACGTGTCCGGGCCGACTATGTTAGCGGCCTTAGTAAAAGGCCCCCCTGCATAACATAAAGCGCTAAACGGTTCGTTATCAAGGCTTTCCTGGGACGACAACTTGTAAAACTCTGTTTGCAGGGGAACAATGCCGGCTGTTTTCACATCGGGTACCTTCAGCTTCCAAACATCTTCCTCAGTGTTTACCGGGTGGCGAGTTACCATTGGGGCCATATCAAATTCACCGACAGGCCATCTGATGTTTCCACCGAACTCCCAAGCACCAAAGGAGGCGTAAGCCATAATTGGGATGAATATCCAGCCGAAATCCTGACAGGTTTTGCGTTGTGCAGCAAGAGACACCGCTGGGTTGTTATATGCGTCGGCAATAGAGGTGTTGGTATAAACCATAGAAAAGCCCAAAGAAAAGGGCCAGATGGGCACCCGGTCTGGCTTCTCACGCCGGAGCAGCACTTCGACGCGCTGCTTATCTGTCATTGTGCCCGTTGTTTTTGTCATGACACTAACCTCCGCTTTTGTTCACAAAATTTACGATTAGCGCTCCTTCCCCTCTTTCTGGTTCACAATATCTTCGTAGAAATCTTGAATCATTCCCACCCTAATAGGAAATGAGACTGGGCAAAAATGTTGCGATCTGCGGGAAAATTGTGAGGATAATGGTAAAAATTATCAATGCTGCAAGGAAAGGGATGATCCCTCTGAAGATAACCTCAAGAGGTATGTCCGGAGCAATCCCCTTAATAACAAAGACATTGACGCCAACCGGCGGAGTGATAACCCCCATCTCCCCAGTCAACACAATAATCACACCGAACCAGATCGGATCAAAACCAAGCTTGGTCACCAGTGGATAGAAGATGGGAATGGTTACCACGATGAGCGCCATGGAGTCCATGAAGAACCCACCTAGGAAATAGATGAAGATAATGACACCCATGATCGCCATTCGGTCGAGGGGGAGGCTTCCTACCCAATCAGCCAGAAGAAAGGGAATATCGGATATGGCCATAAAGTGGCCGAAGACAACAGCCCCAAAAAGAATGAACAGAACCATGCAGGACGTTCGCAAGCCGTCCTTTGCCGCCTCAAAGAATCTTTGCCAGGTGAGCTGTCTCCGAATCAAACCAATGACCAGGGCCCCCCCGGCCCCAATAGATCCAGCTTGTGTCGGGCTGAACCAGCCTAAGAACAACCCCCCGATGGCCAAAAGAAAGAGGATGACCGCCTCAACAATGCCTGACGCTGCTCTGACCTTCGTTTTCCAACTGGTGGGCGTACCTGGAGGTCCAAGGTGAGGATTGCGGAAGCAAATAAGAACCACGACCGCAACAAAGAACAGACTGAGAATGGCACCGGGTAGTACCCCGGCGATAAATAGTTTGCCTATAGATTCTTCCACCAATATCCCGTACACAACGAGTACAGTGCTTGGCGGAATGAGAATGCCAAGTGTTCCTGCAGCCGCAATAGTGCCCGTGGCTAGGGTGTCATCATAGCCGTATTTCTTCATCTCCGGAAGCGCTATCTTACCCATAGTAGCAGCCGTTGCAACGGTCGACCCGCATATGGCGGCAAAACTGGCACAGGCAAGCACAGTGGCGATGGTCAGGCCGCCGCGAAGGTGGCCCACCCAGGCATAGGTGGTATCATAGAGCCGCTTACTTATGCCTGCGGCGAAGGCGAAGGAACCCATGAGGACAAACATGGGGATAACGGATAATGGATAGGAAGTGAATGATTCGTAGATATCCTGTGCCAAAAGGGTCAAGGCGGGTTCAACGCCGGATAGATACAAAATCCCGATAAAACCCACAAGAGCCATGGCAAATGCAATCTGTACTCTGAAGAGAAAAAGCACCAGGAGCAGGGCAATCCCCACTATGCCCGCGGTTTCGGGGCTCATTTTTTGACCACCTTAATAATCGATTCGATAAAGTGATGCAAAAATATCAAACACACAGGGATACATGCAACAGCCGCACCATAAACGAAAGGATGGAGAGGGATATAAGCCGTAGCGGTTTCCTCTCCTCCTGTCTGGAAGGAATATCCGAATACGAAAAGGCGCCAAACGATCAAAAGGAAAAGGGCAAACCCGAGAAGATGAACGATGCAGTCGATAATGACCTGTAAACGCTTTGGCAGCAGAAGGACAAAAAACTCCACCTGCACATGTCGGCCCATAATGAGCGTAATAGAGGCAGCAAAGGAGATGGCCACAAGCTGGGCAAGCATAACCACGTCAATGGCACCGAAGACAGGCGTGCGAAACAGCTTGGCCCCCACAACATCGATACAGGTGATCCCCATAATCAAGACGTACGCAAAAATGCCTATCCACTCCATTAAACCACTAATCAGTCGATTGACTCTTTGAAATCTTTCTAAAAACGTCATATTGCTAAAGTAACTCCAGGATGACCGCTCGAGCACAATGTTTGGAACCCCAGCCTGACAGAGGAGTGCCCGCCACCTGCCCTCAGGCTTTCTCTGTCAGGCATAAGCTTCCATACAGATGCAAGAGTCTTGTAGTCTCTTATAAGATCTGCTGAATCAGGATATCACTTCAAGATATTCTCAGGCTTCATTGCGTCAGGGCCGCTGGACGACGGTATCCGGTATTCGATCTGCTTTTTCGTATAATATTCATTTCGCTCTTTCAGAAACGAGATCCAGCCCCTAACCTCTGACTCTGAAAATCCCTTTCCCACCATCTTTTTTACGTGGTTATCGATGACAACTTGTACAGCCTTTACCCATCTGGCCGCTTCTTCGCCAGATATATCTATGAATTCCATACCTTTCGCTGCGCCGAAGATCTTCCCGCCAAACTCTATCTGGTTCCACATCAGGGCAAATCTCTCGCTGTACTCTCCGCAGAGCTCATCGAAAATCTCTTTCAAATCAGGCGGCAGCTTGTTGTAGCTGTTCTTGTTCATGATAGTATAAAAGGGAAAGGCGGCGCCCATTTGCCAGCATGTGGTGGAATACTTCGCGACCTCAGCGAACCGGAATGCCTTGAGAATCTCATGGTTGCCATAGACACCATCGAGCACACCCTTGGCGAGCCCATCATAGGTTTCCATCATCGGCGTGGGGGCCGGTGAGCCGCCTAACGCCTTGACAATCGCCCCCACAATGCCGGGTGCCCTGATGGTTAATCCTTTGAGATCTTCCATCTTCCGAACAGGCTTCTTGGTAGTAATTACGTCGGTCACAGTACCGCTCAGCCAAAGGACCTTCACCTTATCCCATTCCTTCGGCCGGAATTTGAAGTAAAAGTCATTCAGAACATGTGTGTTGACCCATGCGCTTGGGGAGCCGATTGGCAGACCGGCCAGCTCTGTAACAGGCATACGACCGGGTGTGTAGTAGATATGTGAAAAGCCAATGTCTGCAAGTCCCGATTCGACTCCTTTATACATGGTGGTGCCCTTGAGCAGTGAGCCACCCTTTAAATATTTGACCTTGATTCGCCCGCCGGTGCGCTCTTCCAAATCCTTAATAAACTCTTCAAGAATTATCGTATGTTCGGCTTGGGGAGGAAGATAGTTCGCGATCTTTAGGTTAATTACCTTGTCTTTGGCCTGAGCCCCCTCCACCGGTAGGAAAGCCACTATCAGGCCTAAACAAAAAATCCCAACCATGGTTAATAAACTCTTCTGTCTCATTGTCAATTCTCCTTTCAATTTAAGGTTAAAGGTTAAGTGCCATAAATTACCCAAATCTCACCAACCAATTAGACTTGGGCGTTAAAGATACCAACCAAAATCATTAACGGCCTTTGTCATCATCTTGGCATTTTCTGTAGGAGCCTTCGGTGCCATTTCACAGCCTGGTGCAAAGATAAAACCACCAGATAGCTTTTTCCCCTTCTCAATAACCTTCCTGGAGGCTTCGTAAACCTCTTCTGGTGTCCCAGTCTGGATAATAGCTGGCTCCAGATTGCCCACAATAATGTCTTTGGGAAAATAGTCTGCCGTCGTTTCAAGGTCGACCTCATGACCGAAACTCAGGAGGCCGGGCCGAGGATATCCATTTACTAATCCTCCCTGATCAAACGGTTAGCTTTCAACTCGAAGCGGGGCAGTTTTCCTCTTTCTACAACTTCCACATCCGGCGTGATCGTAATACGTTGCCTGACTGTCTCTATGAAATGTTGGACCGCCTGATCCATTCCTTCTTTAGAAATCTCTGATGAAACCGGCTCAACGCGAATTTTCAAGCGTTTTCCACTCCTCGTCTTGGGAACAACGAGTTGATATTCATTAGAGAATTCTTCTACATCCCGTACAAAATTCTCTATGGCCGAAGGGAAAATATTAACACCAGCAAATTGGAACATGTCATCAGAGCGACCCAAGACGCCTCCGTCGAGTCGCAAGAACGTGCGACCGCAATCACAGGTTTCCTTGTTGAACCGGACCAGATCCTTTATCCGGAAGCGTAATAGGGGCATACTTTCCGCATGTATATTGGAAAGAACCAATTCTCCCACCTCTCCATCCGGCACCGGCTTCAAGGTGTCCGGGTCAAGGCATTCCGCATAGAACAGACTCTCGATCACATGGGTGCCCTTCTGGGCCACACACTCAAAACCAAAAGTGGAGATCTCCGTGGAACCAATGTCGTCATAACATTTGGCGCCCCAGAGTTCCTCTAAGACCTTTTTTGTAGAAGGCACATTCCCCCCCGGTTCACCACCTGAAACCACAATGCGCACAGCCGCATCTACCAGGGGCCGGCCCATTTTTTTGGCGGTATCGGCCAGGTAAATTAAATAGGTAGGAGTGCCACAGACAACAGTGGCCTTCCATTCAAAAATGCTCCTCACACGGTCCTGGGAGGATTGGGCACCCCCTGGAACAATCGTCACCCCTGCTTGCTCCATGGCGGCCTGGAAGACCCACCAGGCAATGTAAATGCCATAACCAAAAGGCACGAAGAGGATATCAGAGGTCTTGATGCCGTACCCATGCATGTGATGCATGAACTGTTCATAGAGGTGTACTGTCCAGTCATTCTTGTTCAGGTAAATCTTTACGGGAATTCCTGAAGTTCCTGTAGTTTGAAATACTCGAACACTCTCTTCAGGAGGTATACAGAAAAAATCTCCCCAAGGAGGGTGTTTGGCTTGACTCTCCCGGAGATCTTCCTTCACGGTGAAGGGGACGTGTTGAATGTCATCTAGAGTGCGGATATCGGATGGTTTTATTCCCGCCCTGTCATATTTCCGCTTGTACATGGGACTTCGGTCATAGACATACTGCATCCGCTCTTTAAACCTTGCCAGCTGAAGCTCCTCCAGTTTTCCCCTGGGAGCCGTCTCGATTTCCTTTTTCCAGTATGTCACTTGTTCCATCTCTTTTACACTCCCATGAATTTCCTCTGCAATGAGGATTCTATAACGAAATAATGAAATAAAAATCTTTATTTACGCTTTCCATGGAGCTGTTTGGTTTTGGCAGCGCTCTCATCGGCAATCACAGGCGGAGGCTCATCGATGTATCTATTGCGAAAAAAGTGCTCTTCATTTCTATTCCTATGGCTATAACCTGCGGTTTTCACATCAGGCGCCTTTAGCTCCCAGACATCTTCCTCAGTCTTTACCGGGTGGCGAGTTACCATCGGGGCCATATCAAATTCACCGCTGGGCCATTTGATGTCCCCTCCGAACTCCCATGCACCAAAGGAGGCGTAAGCCATAATTGGGATGAATATCCAGCCGTAATCCTGGCAGGTTTTGCGTTGTGCAGCAAGAGACACCGCTGGGTTGTTATATGCATCCGCGACAGAGATCTTAGCATAAACCGTAGCAAAGCCCAAAGAAAAGGGCCAGATGGGCACCCGGTCTGGCTTCTCACGCCGGAGCAGCGCTTCAACACGCTGTTTGTCTGTCATTGTGCCTGCCCTTTTTGTCATGATACTAACCTCCACTTTTGTTGCATTACTTTTGCTATGGACACTCCTTTTCCTATTTCCGGTCCACAATATTAGCCTTCCTAAGAAGAGTACGCGATCCCATCCCCTCTGCATAGTTGCCAGCACCGTACTTTTCCACGATCTCCTCCTTTTTCGATCGCGACCTTAAGCCTCCTTCCCTAAACTCCTGTTCTGATATTGGGCAGTTCAAAAGGTATCGTCCGACAAGCAATAATATCAGCACCCAGGCCGAGTATATTTTCTATTACTGTCTGTCCTAATTTTACTGAGCCCTTTACTGAGTATTTGGAAATGTGTTTCATACACTCTATGAGTCTTTCCCTTGGTATTGCTTTATCTGATCTGACCGGCAGCAGAGGCATCTCCGGGCTGTCGGTTGTTACAGTGGTTGTCAGAATACGGCCCGGAAAGGTCACCTCCTGCTGGGCGTATTTTACCCCCTTCTTACACCTTTCACCCTCTACCTGTTTAAATTCCTGCCCCTCAACGTGGACCTCTATCCTGCAGCCCAGGTGACACATGATGCATATGACTTCTCTATTCATGGGCCTCCTCAT